>QNXU01000003.1 GCA_003973485.1 Bacteroidota bacterium
AATTATAAGTGTGACCACTGATAAATAATAGGGAATCTTTTTCACTATGAGGAATCATTACTTTTGACCAACTTAAACCTTCCTCAGTAAGAATTTCAATTTTGGTGGTGTGAGTGAAAATTAGTTCAAAATTGTCATTATATACGCTATGGCCGCTATCTAGCAAGATAATAGCCTCAGCTCCATTACCGAATGCAGAATCTTCAGTTGGATTACTTTTTTGAGCTATGGTTTGAAACGAAAATAGTATTGATAAAAGTATACTTAAAAATAACCTCTGCATTTCGATTTGGTTTTGTTGATAGATTCAAGATAGTTGCTCTAAAAAAGCAAGCAATTATTATTCCAATTATGTTTTGCCATCCAATGAAACGATTAATAAATTAATCTGTTGGACAGAAATTGTTTTTTAAAGTATTGATTTTAATTGACTAAGGCAATCAATCTCATGAGTAACGCTTGATTTGTGCGTTTCTTTATTTGGGTTGAAATATATAGTGTCCATCCCAAAATTTCTTGCACCCAAAATATCCGTTTGAAGATTATCCCCAATCATGATGCTTTCATTTTTCCTTGCCTCTGCTTTATCAATTGCATATTTAAAAATCGAACTCATTGGTTTTTTGTAGCCAGCACTATCAGAGGTTACTACAGTTGAAAAATAAGTGTGCAAGTTAGATTTTTCTAACTTTAATTTCTGAACATCATTAAAGCCATTTGTTAAAATATGAAGCTGGTAATTTGCTTTTAAATAATCCAGCACTTCAAAAGTATAAGGAATGAGATGCGGTTTAGTTGGGCAAAGCATTAAATATTCAGTAGAAAGTTTTTCGCTCAGTTCTAAATTATTTATTTCAAACTGACTTAAAATTCGTAAAAACCTTTGCTCTCTAATTCCATCACGAGATATTTTATTTTTATTGTAATCATCCCAAAGGCTACGATTTACTTCTTCAAAACAAAGAGTGAATTGCTCACAATTATTTATCCCCAGACTGTTGAGTTTATATTTTAGAAAAAGTTCGTTTAATGCTTCATTTGAATTTTTTTCATAATCCCAAAGTGTATGATCCAAATCAAAGAAGATGTGTTTATATGAATTTATTTTACCCATTTTTTGCTATGTAATTTATTTAAAGCAAGTGTTCTGTTAGAATACATCACTTTAAAGGTTTCTAAATCTTTCTGTAATTGTTGGTCCTTTTCTACGAATTTAAAGGTTTGTGCTAAAAGATCTTTTACTTCTTCTTTTACATAATAAAATACCCATTGGTCAACTTTTTTAGAATTAAGCACTCCATTATTTTTTAAAAAAGTTAAATGACGAGAAGTTTTGGCTTGAGTAAAATCGAGAATCATTTCTAGGTCAGATATGCACATTTCCTGATTCTGATGCACTAAAAATAGCATACGTAGACGAGAATCGTCAGAAAGACATTTGTAAAATTGTACACTAAAATTTAAAGTAAAGTTTTTGAGCCTCATAAGCTTTTAGTCACTAAAAGTAAAAATACAAAAGGATATATGAATTTTACCAATCCTATTATATTTATACACTAACTTTTCACTCTTTAATATAAGAACTAAATACTGCACTAAATTCTTTCAACCATTTAAAGATGTTCTTTTGTAATGCTGATTTGAATAATAACAAAGTTCGATTAAATTAGTGTAAATAATAACTAAAGAGTAACCGAATCGTTAATAATTTAGTTTATAATCTGTTATATTTGTAAAATATGGTTCACAAAAAACTTCCCATATTATTAGTGTTAATGCTTGTGTCATTTTTTTCCTATTCTCAAGGAGAAGAGACGGAGGCAGAAAAGGTAATTCAATTTACAGGGGTTGTTTTAGACAATGACAGTTCAGCGATACCTGGGGTTCATATTTATACCCCTATTTTTGGTAGAGGTACTTCAACAAATCAATACGGCTTCTTTTCAATGCCTGCTTTGGAAGGCGATAGTCTTGTAATCAGTGCGGTAGGTTTTAAAAAAGCAACTTATGTCGTGCCAAAGATTAAAAGCTCTACACTTAAAGTGATTTTTAAGCTTGAACAGGATACAGAATTGTTAAACGAAGTGCAAGTTTACAATATGCCTCCAACTGCAGAAGCATTCAAGAAAGCAGTTTTGGCTGTAAGACTTCCAGAAGAATATAGTAACATTGATAAAAATTTAGATCCGGCCACTCTGCAGAAGATGTATAAAAGCTTACCAGCAGATGGCTCCATGAATCACAGATGGTTTGTTCAACAACAAGCCTACTACAATCAGACTAAAAATTCAGTAAGAATTAATCCTTTGCTAAACCCAATGTCATGGGTTGAAATATACAGGGCAATTAAACGTGGCGATTTTAGTAATAATAACGATTAATTATTAGTTTGTACCTTTCTTTTAAATTCCAAACAGTTTTTCTCATTAAAATTTAGTTTCTTGCTTTGATGCCGAATTATAAATATTGTCCATTAATGGTCAAATATTTTTTTTAATGGCGGCTTTCTATTTATTTTAAGAATTGAATGGGAATTGAAATTCATTCGACTTAATATTTCAGTTCTGAAATGGAAAGGCTAGAGTAAGGAGATTAAGATAAATCATAATTGAACTTTACATTAAGATAAGCAATAAACATGAAATCAACATTAAGAATTCAGCTTCTAATTTTACACCAAACGAAGATGAATTTTTATTCAGAGATTCCATGTGGCCGAAGTAAACAATAATATACACATGAAATAAATTTTTATTTGAGGTTATCCGTTATCATATTAATTCTATTTGTGCTTCAGGGAAACCTTTTGTCTGCAAAATCTTTTCAAGATATTCTTGATGAAGGTTCAGGTAAGGTAAAGGTTTATTATTATCCTATTGAACCTTTTATCTATAAGGATGAAATCGGGAATTTATTGGGTATTGAAAAGGAAATGATGGATTCCTATCTCAGGTTTATTGAGAAGAAATATGCTGTAAAGCTATTTGTAGAATGGGAGCAGGTTCCAACATTCGATTCTGTATTCGATTATGTAAATAATTCTGAGATTCCAGCTTTTGGAGTTTCTGTAATATCTAAAACTAAGGATCGAGCAAAACTTGTAGGCTTTTCCTATTCATACATGCCTGATGTAAGTGTTTTTATCACACATCTTTCAGTTCCATATTTAAAAGATGGAGAAGCATTAAAGACACATATCAATGGTTTTGAGGCAGCTACGATTTCCAGTACCACCTATAAAGATGATTTGGATAAGCTTAGTCAAGAGTTTGATTTAGATTTAAACTATGTAGATGTTCCAAATGATGAAGATATCATCCGCCTAGTAAGTCGAAATAAAGAGATGGTAGGATATGTTGGGCTCCCATTTTATGTTATTGAAATTGGAAAAGGTAACCCAGTAAAGAGGCATAGTAAATTTCAGGTGAAACGAGATGGGTATAGATTTATATACCAACTGGAAAATGGGTGGGAACAAAGCGTTAAAAACTATTTTGAAAGTTATTTATATCGTGCTGAAGCTGATAAAATAATTAGAAGATACCTTGGTAATGACTATTCAGAACTAATTTGGGGTTTGGCAGGGGATAATGTAGCCGATAGAGCAGACGAAATTGCATTTCTTAACAAAGAAAAGGAAATACAAAGCCAAAGCCTAATCGCAGCTGAAAGACAAAAAGATTTACAATGGGTCATCATAATATCTGTTAGTGTAGGTCTTGTTTTTGTAGTCATTATAGTCCTGTTGTTAGTACGTTCGAATAGAATGAGGCAAAGAGACAATGTACTTTTAAAGGAAAAAAGTGAACAATTACAGGAGTTGTTAGATGAATTAAATCAAAATAAAGATGAAATTTCCCATCAAAGACAATTACTCCAGAGAAAAAACAAGGAATTATCAGATATAAACAAACAGAAGGATGAGTTAATTGGAATAGTTGCTCATGACTTAAAAAGTCCAATCAATCAAATGAGTGGTTTGATTACTATTTTAGGATTTAAGAGTGAAAAATGGGATAAAGAAGAGGTAGAGGTTTTTGAAAAACTAGAAAATTCAAATTTCCATTTAAAGGAATTGGTTGAGCGGATTTTAGATTTGGAGTCGATTCAAAAGAAGAGCCTTAACTATAAAATCACTACAATAGATATGGCAGAAATTTTGAAAGAAACAGTGTCTGAATTTGAGGAAAAAGCTATATCTAAAAACATTTCAGTTGATATTTCTCGTATTACCAGAGGTAAAACGGTTATGGTAGACCCTTTTTTCCTTAAGCAAGTATTTGAAAATTTAGTGAGTAATGCATTGAAATTTTCTCCTTTAGGAAGTCAGGTGTTTATTGGAACCGAAACTCATCATGATTTTCATCATGTGTATGTGGAAGATCAAGGGCCAGGCATTTCAGAAAGAGATAAAGTAAAGTTATTCACTAAATATATGACGCTTTCTGCCAAGCCTACAGGTGATGAAACATCAACGGGTTTAGGCTTGTCTATAGTAAAAAAATACGTGGAAGAGATGAATGGTAGTGTTTGGTGTGAGAGTGAATTAGGGAAAGGTGCAAAATTTATAGTGGCATTTCCTAAGGTGTAAATTTTTAAAAAAAATTAGATGAGAATTTTATTTGCAATTATTTTAATGGGGTTTATGGCATTTTCTTGTTCAAATGAAAATGAAAAGAAGACCATCTATATGGTTCGCCACGCTGAGAAGGATGTGGTGCCTAAAAATGACCCGCCCCTAACAACGGATGGCGTAATTAGGTCAGTGGACTTGGCAAACTGGTTTAAAGATATAAGCATTGATACAGTTTTCTCAACAGATTATGTTAGAATGCGTGAGACAGCTAAACCATTGGTTGAGCAACAAAACCTTGAGCTGTCAATCTACAATGCAATGGATTTTGATGGATTTGCTAAACAATTAAAAAATATGAAGGCAGATACCATTCTGGTTATAGGGCATAGCAACACTATACTAGAACAAATTGAAGCATTAGGGTTTAATCGTCCTCAAGAAAAAATCAATGAAAAAGAATATGATAAAATATTTGAGCTAAGATTTGGGAGTGAAGAAGTGATTACCCATAGTTACGGCTCAAAATATGAGGAATAAACAAAACATTTAGGCAGTATTTCTATTATCTTTTCATGCATTTAAAACTTAAAACAAAAGTTAAGCAAGACTATTTATCGGTGAAAAATGGTTTTGATGAAAAGTTATTTTTGTCGTTGAATCCACCATTTCCTCCTGTTAAATTAAAAGAATTTGGAGGTTGTGTAAAAGGTGATAAAGTCCATTTAGAATTAAACTTTATCTTTTTTAAACAAGATTGGATAAGTGATATCACCTTTGATAATACTACTGATACTGTTTTTGAATTTATAGATGAGGGGACTCAATTACCCTTCTTTTTAAAATATTGGAAGCATCATCATATAGTAGAAAGAGTAGATGCTAATAGCTCATATATTATTGATGATATTCAATTCAAATCACCATATAAATTGATGGACTTTCTACTATATCCTGTTTTGTGGCTTCAATTTGCATATCGAAAACCCATTTATAAAAAGTTGTTTAATACTACAGTAAATTAAACATTAGAATTTGGTTTATTTCTGAATAATACTGACTAATATTTATATTTTTGCTTAGTATAATATAAATATTATGGTACTAAGGTTGATTTTTGTTGCATTTATTTGCTTGGTTCCTTTGAAAAAGGTTTGTGCTGGGACTGTTACATTTCTGCATGATGAAAATATTGAAGTGAAATTGCAAGATGCAGCCTATCCTAATTATTTAACTTATTCAGCTTTATTTAATTATCCAGGAACTACTATTTTTCATTTAACAGAAACTAGTATTCACTTATACTCATTAAAATTTAATTCCAAGGAATATTATTTATGGATTGGAGATCCAACTCTTCACATTCAAATAGATTTAACAGATTCTGAAATAAGAACCACTGATTTTCTGTTAATATCCAAAAATAATTGGCATACAGGAGAAATAGATTCAAATATTGAAGGCCTCAAAAAGCTAAATGAAATTGATATTTACTATAAAAATGCTTTGGATAGTTTAAATAATTTAGCGCAAACTAATGATCAGTTTAGAAATGAAAATTCCTTTAACACCATTACTTGGGATAGTCGTTCAGCTAAACGCTTATACAATTTGGCTATAGAATCATTCAGTTATCAATTTGATGAAAATATATTTCATTACATTCCTCAATATGCTAATTATTGGCAATTGCTATATAAATTATACTATCAATATTATCATCCCCATTCATTTAAAGGTCTCAATAAAAAAGAAATTAAATCAAAAATTGAATCAGATTTTTCTCCTCCTCAATCACAATTATTAGCTTTTCATCATTTCTTTAATGCTGGTTTATCTCTAAATGACCTTAAAGAAAATTTTGAGCTGTTTAAAGCTAGCTTAAGTGATAGAGAGAAAGTGCTAGTGAAGGCTTTGATTCAAAATAAAGCAGTAAAGAATTTATCATATTCCCCGCAAATAGATTTTCTTTTTGGAATTGATATAGACGCAGCAATGGAAAGTTATTTTGCTCGAGATTCATCTGAAAAGAATCACCTAATAGTTTTCTGGTCTGTTTGGGATAAAAGTATGGAAACGGAATTTAGCCTTTTGAGTGATTTAAAATATGATTTTAATAAAGAGTATAAATTTGTTCACATTTGCATAGATGCTTATGAGACGCCCGAAAAGACAAAAACTTTTATTTATCGAAATAGAGCTGGAGGCTTTCATCTATTACCTGAGCAATCCAAAGCATTTAGAAATAGTATATATAGAAAAGACTTAAAGATAAGAAGCTTCCCCTTTTATGTGCTGACCAATAAGCAAGGCGAAATAATTGAAAATGAATCAGTTTCATTAGAAATTAGTGGTCGCCTAGCAAGCAAAATGAGGTTTTTTAGCACAAAAAAATAGCTCTGCAAAAATTTTATTGCAGAGCTATTAAGTGTAAACTTATCGATTAATATTACTTAATCTTCCTTTTTTTCAGAAGTGTCATTAGAAGTTGGATTGTCAGGTTTTGCTGTTTCTTCAGCAACAGACTGCTCTTCCTTTTCTTTATTTTCCTTATCCTTTTCCTCTTTCTTCAACTTATCTTGTTTCTTTCCATTGGTATAAGCTTCATAAGTTGTTTGTTGTTCAAAAGGTCTTTTACCAATTAGTTTCTCCAAGTCAGATTGGAAGATGATTTCTTTTTCTAATAATTGCTGAGCTAATATTTCTAATTTATCTCTTTTCTCAGTTAAAAGCTTTTTAGTTGTTTCGTAAGCTTTAGCAATTAATTTATTTACTTCTTCATCAATTACTCTGGCAGTTTCTTCTGAATATGGTTTAGTGAATTTATAATCTCCACCATCTTTTGAATCATAAAAGGAAACATTACCGATTTTTTCATTCATACCATATACACTTACCATGCTGTAAGCCATTTTGGTAATTCTTTCCAAATCGCTTAATGCTCCTGTAGAGATTTTACCGAAAACGATTTCCTCAGCGGCACGGCCACCTAATGCCATACACATTTCATCAAACAATTGTTCAGTTTGATGTAAAAACTGTTCTTTAGGTAAATACTGTGCATAACCTAATGCTGCAATTCCTCTAGGAACAATACTAACTTTAACCAAAGGATCAGCATGTTCTAAAAACCAGCCAGCTACTGCATGACCAGCTTCGTGATATGCAACAATTTTCTTCTCATCAGGAGATATAATCTTGTTTTTCTTTTCAAGACCTCCGATAACTCTATCGATTGCATCTTGAAAATCATCCATATCCACAGCCTTTTTATTTCTTCTGGCAGCAATTAATGCAGCTTCATTACAAACATTGGCGATTTCTGCACCAGCAAAACCTGGAGTTTGAGCTGCTAATTTTTTAGCATCTAATTCTTTACTAACTTTCAAAGGACCTAAATGCACCTTAAAGATAGCCTCTCTACCAATGATGTCTGGTTTGTCAATACTCACTTGTCTATCAAATCTACCAGGTCTCATTAAGGCTGAATCCAATACGTCAGGACGATTGGTGGCTGCTAAAATGATAACGCCAGAATCAGTTGAGAAACCATCCATCTCCACTAAAAGAGAGTTTAAGGTGTTTTCTCTCTCGTCATTTGAGCCAGGCATTCTTCCTCCGCCTCTGGAACGACCGATTGCATCAATCTCATCAATAAATACAATACATGGAGCTTTTTCCTTTGCTTGTTTGAATAAATCTCTTACTCGAGCTGCACCAACACCCACGAACATTTCAACGAAATCAGAACCTGACAATGAAAAGAAAGGAACTTCTGCTTCACCAGCTACTGCTTTTGCTAATAATGTTTTACCTGTTCCCGGAGGGCCAACTAATAATGCGCCTTTTGGAATTTTACCTCCCAATGTGGTGAACTTAGAAGGATTCTTTAAGAATTCAACAATTTCTGCTACCTCTTCTTTAGCTTCATCTAATCCGGCTACATCCTTAAAAGTAATTTTAACTTTATTCTCAGCATCAAATAATGCTGCTTTAGATTTCCCAATATTGAAAATTTGACCGCCAGGGCCTCCTTGTCCAGACATTCTTCTCATTAAGAACCAAACACCAAATAATAAGAAAATTAAGAAGCCGTAGCTCCAAAACATTTCAGACCATTGTGTTCGTTCTTCCACCTCATAACCAATTCTATCTTCTTGAGGAACCTGGTTTTCAAGTTCAGCAAAATTCTTATCAAAAATATCCAAGCTAGGAATTTCAAATTGATAATGAGGTCCTTGCTGATAATTCCAAGGATTACTGTTTTCTAATTCCTGAATGTACTTCGAGTTTTGTAGGGCATCTTCTTTTAAATATACTTCTACAAGCCCTTGGTTTTTGAGAAGCAATACTTTTTTGACATCATTACTCAGATACATTCTTTCAAATCTCTTTTCAGAGATTTTGATGGCATTACTACTGCCACTGAATAATGAAATACCAAATACCACTGAAATCAAAATAATGATAACCCAAATTTGGTAATTTGGTTTTTGTGGTGGTTTTGGTATGATTTTTTTTCTTTTGTTTTCGTTTGGTTTTTCTGCCATTACTTTTTAACTATTACAATGCTGCTAGCATAACGTTAGCATTTAGCATTATGTTTATGATAAATTTTTAAACGCTTTCAACCTCTATGATTTTTGCATCGCCCCATAGACTTTCGAGATTGTAATGTTCTCTTTTGTCATTCTTGAAGACATGAGCAACTACATTAGCAAAATCAATAAGTATCCACTCTTTATTGTTTTTTCCTTCCGTCATCCATGGTTTTTCATTTGCTTCTTTAAACACAAATTTTTCGATGGATTCAGATATGGAATCTGCTTGAGTATCGGAAGTTGCTGAACAAATCACAAAGTAGTCAGCTACTGCATTTTTTACTGCGGTTAAATCTAATATGGTGATGTCTTGAGCTTTTCTCTCCTGCATTCCCTGCACAACTATATTACTTAAAGCTTCTGAATTCATTAAATATTTTTTGGTTTCAAATCTAAGATGTTTCTTTGCTGTAAAACTACGAAATAATATTGCATAAAATCTTTGCCAATACCTTATTTATGGGGAAACAATTCATTTCCCTGCCAAGCTGTCATTCCACCAATGATTTGATGGCACAAATGTCTGCCAAAAATCAGCTTTACGAAGGTGCAATTATCATTACAAAACACCAAACTAAAGGGAAGGGGCAAAGGGGGAATCAATGGTATTCCCCGGATGGTGAAAATTTAACTTTTTCAGTTTTTTTTAAACCACAATTCCTAAAAGCAGCACAACAATTTGAACTTAATAGGATGGTTTCTTTATCGCTTTTGGATGTTGTGAAAAATATTTCTGAAGAAGGAAAGGTTTTTGTGAAATGGCCCAACGATCTCATCTTAAATAAAAAGAAAGTAGCAGGTATTTTAATTGAAAACTCCATCAATCAAAATGGAATTTCTGAAAGTATTGTAGGGATAGGGCTTAATGTTAATCAAATCAGTGGTTTGCTTCCTACGGCTACTTCTATGGCAAAGCAATTCAATGAAACCTTTGATTTGGATGATATTCTTCTCGAAATAATCAAAAGACTGGAGCATTATTATTTGATTTTAAGAGGAGGTGATTTTAGGTTTATTCATGAAATGTATGAGTCAAAATTATACATGAAAGATAAAGTGGCTTACTATGAAGATTCAATTGGGAAATTCAATGGAATTATTCGTAATGTGCACCCTGATGGTGTGTTGGAAATTGAGGATGAAAGTGGGATTTTCAAAAAATATCATTTCAAGGAAGTTCGTTTATTGTCATAATTTCAACATTTCTCCCAATAAAGACATACTCTCTTTAATTATTAAAACTAATGTGGTAATTTTGTGTTGCTAAATGCATTTAGAGAGAAGAAAATAAGTTAAAATGACAGATACAGAGAATTACAAAGTAAAAGACATTTCCCTTGCCGCTTGGGGAAGAAAAGAAATTACACTTGCTGAGGCTGAAATGCCAGGCTTGATGGCTTTGAGAGAAGAATACGGAAAAGAGCAACCTCTAAAAGGTGCTAGAATTGCAGGGTGTTTGCACATGACCATTCAAACTGCAGTTTTGATTGAAACATTAGTGGCTTTAGGTGCTGAGGTTACTTGGAGTTCATGTAATATCTTTTCAACTCAAGATCAAGCTGCTGCGGCTATTGCTGCTGCAGGAATTCCAGTTTATGCTTGGAAAGGCATGACAGAAGAAGAATTCAACTGGTGTATTGAGCAAACACTTTTCTTTGGCCCAGATAAAAAGCCATTGAATATGATTTTAGATGATGGTGGTGATTTAACCAATATGGTGTTAGATAATTATCCTGAACTTGCTGAAGGTATTAATGGACTTTCTGAGGAGACTACAACAGGTGTTCATAGATTGTATGAGCGAATGAAGAAAGGAACTTTACCAATGCCTGCAATTAATGTTAATGATTCAGTTACTAAATCTAAATTTGATAATAAATATGGATGTAAAGAATCATTAGTAGATGCAATCAGAAGAGCAACTGATGTGATGATGGCTGGAAAAGTTGCTGTTGTAGGTGGTTATGGTGATGTTGGAAAAGGTTCTGCTGCTTCTTTAAGAGGTGCTGGTGTTCGAGTGATTGTTACAGAGATTGATCCGATTTGTGCGCTTCAGGCTGCAATGGATGGTTTTGAAGTGAAGCCTATGAAAAAAGCAGTACAAGAAGCTGATATTATCGTAACAGCAACTGGAAATAAAGATATTATTACTTCAGATTTATTTGAATCAATGAAGGATAAAGCCATTGTTTGTAATATAGGTCACTTCGATAATGAGATTGATGTAGATTGGTTACATAAAAATGCAGAGTGGGACAACATCAAACCGCAAGTTGATTTGATCACTATGAAAAATGGCAAGCAAATCATCTTATTAGCTGAAGGTAGGTTGGTGAATTTAGGATGTGCTACTGGTCACCCATCATTTGTGATGTCCAATTCATTTACGAACCAAACATTGGCTCAAATCGAATTGTGGAAACACAGAGATAAATATGAAAATGCTGTATATACTTTGCCTAAACATTTGGATGAAAAAGTAGCAGCCTTGCACTTGGAAAAAATTGGAGTTGAATTGGATACTTTGAGTAAAGACCAAGCTGATTATATTGGTGTTACGGTTGAAGGACCATACAAGCCAGAATATTATAGATATTAATTTCATCTACTTGGATAGATAAAATTAAAGTATTGTTTATAATTTCCTTAAAGCGTAACAGTTTTAAAAATATTTGATAGCATCAGGAAATTTCTTGATGCTATTTTTCTTTTTATAGATTTTCCCTTAAAGGGAGTTTTTACATAGCTAAAGATTTATACAAAATGAATTTAAGAAAGAGTTTAAAAAAACGTGTTGCAAAGGTTAAATACCCCTTAAAAACATACCGCCCAGAAAAGAAGCAAAGACCAGAAAATATGATTGAAGTAAAGTCTGCATGGATAGGCTTAGAACTTATCATCGAGGATATTTTAGATCGTTTCGATATAAATAGAGAGAAATGCATAGAATTCGGCACGGAGTTTTGTTACTCTACCGTAGTATTTTCTAACTTTTTTGACTCTGTAAGAGGTATTGATTTGTTTACCGGAGATGTCCATTCAGGGCAAAAAGCAGATCACTACGAAGACACTTCAGGGTCTGTAGCTCATTTCAAAAATATCAGCCTCATTCAGTCGGACTACAGAGACTATATCAAAAAAGATGATGAGCAATATGATTTTGCGCATGTTGATATTATTCATTCTTGTAAAGAGACTTATGAGTGTGGTGCGTGGGCTGTAAAACACAGCAAATGTTGCATTTTCCATGATACCGAAAGCTTTCCTGAAGTTAGAAGAGCGGTATATGACCTAGCAAAAGACCATGGAAAGACAGCTTATAATTATCCATATCATAAAGGATTAGGAATTATAGTTTGATAAAAAAGGACTCTTTTAAATACAATGCTCTAGCAAGAGAGTGTCTTAGAACTCGTACAGTTTTTATGCAGAGTGTAATCGAGGAGCCGAAAAAGTATTTTAAGAATTTATATTTTAACGTTAAAGTTGAAGGACTATACAAACCAGAGTATTAGAGACATTAGTGTCCATTATGTTGTCAAAATGAAGCTTCAGTTTTACTATGGCTTCATTTTTTGTTATGAGCAATAAAGTTATGAGTAATAAAATAGTGATATATACTGCCATTTTTGGTCCTTATAACGATCTCATCCCACAAAGGAAGATTCACGGTATAGACTATATTTGTTTTACGGATCAGCCATTCAAGTCCAATACTTGGAAAGTGATACAAGTTAAACCTGAATTTGATGACAATACAAAAAATAATAGGAAGTTTAAATTATTGCCACATAAGTATCTGAGTGATTACGATTACTCAATTTATATGGATGGAAATTTTCTTGTTAGGAGAAATATTACTGATTTTATAAATCATCATTTGAGCCAGCATAAAATGGTGATTTTTGATCATGCTCAAAATAGTGATTCACGAAGTTGTGTTTATGATGAATATGAAGCTATAATTACATTAGGTAAAGAGGACGGATTTTTTAAAGACGATCCGGAAGTGATGAGAAAGCAGGTTGAACATTATAGAAAGGAAGGGTATCCTGTAAACAATGGTCTTATTGCTGCGGGAGTTTTAATTCGAAAGCATAATGACCCTGAAGTCATTAAATTGATGGAAACATGGTGGAACGAGTTGAAAAAAGGCAGCAAAAGAGACCAGCTAAGCTTTAACTATTCCGCATGGAAAAATGACTTTCCCTTGCATTATCTTGATGGAAATATTCGAGATAATGAAAACTTCTTATTTTTGGGCAAGCATAGAAAAAGCTTTAAGTCGAAATATTTCAGGTATAGATTGAAGAAATTTTTCGGATTAAAAAAGTAAGCTATTCTTTATTGATGCCATATGGAGTTTTGACATAATTATTTTGAATTGTTTCTTCCAAAAGCACTAAGTTATCTTTTTCACCTGCTCTAGAAAGTCTTTTGTGCCATAGGTGAAATTGAACTAAGGCGAAAGCTGGGCTAAAAATATCATAGCCTCCATTATTTAATCGAAGCCTAATTTCCGTGTCCTCTCCAACACCGGGATGGATATATCGCTCATCAAAGCCATTAATCTTCAGTAGAGTTTCTTTATGTAAGGAAAAATTACAACCTAATATCCCTTTTTTTGTAGAGCCAAGTTTTTCATTCAACCATTTATTTCCTATCCGGATCCCTTCCTCTGCTTTTCTGGTCTCTCCATTAAAACTGTTTGCTAAAGCTTTCATCCACAATCTATTATATGATTTTGAATAGATAAATTGTGGATTAATTTCTTTACTTAATTTATCAGAAAGCTCTACTCTTCTTCCTACTACCGCTCTATTTTTTTTAGCATATTTTAAATGATCTTCAATAAAATGCACAGCCGGAATACAATCCCCATCTATAAATATGATATATTCTGATTTTGATGCAATTATAGATTTATTCAAGATTTTTGTTTTATTAAATCCATTGTCAGGATGCCAAATATGCTGTATTGAAAGTGGAGAAGCTGCAATAATTTTGTTTAGTTTCTCAACAGCCTCATCATTCGATCCATCATCAGAGATTATGACCTCAAAATCAGGCACTGTTTGCTGTTCCAATGCCGCAATAATTAATTGGAGTTGATCAACACGATTATAAAACGATATGATGAGAGAGGCTTTTTTCATTAGTTTTCTATGTTTGCTTTATACAGTTTTAAATATTCTTCTGCCATCCGTTTTGTATTAAATTCTAGTGCGTATTCATAGGCAGTATGGATAATTTTCTCTCGCATTTGATGCTCATTTTTCAATTGAAATAGCTTATTGGCCAAACTTTGAAAATCTCCAACCTTGGCAAGTAAACCTGTTTCCTGATCTTTGACTAATTCAGGAATTCCTCCAGCTCTTGTGGCAACCACAGGAACTTTTGAGGCAAAAGCATCAATCACGCTCGTGCCTAAACCTTCTGTTTTTGAACTCATTAAGAAGACATCAAGCGATGGTAAAACCTCTTCTATGTTTTTTACAAATCCAGTGAGTATAAAATAATCCTCTATTCCTAGATTTTTAATATGATTTTTCACTTCACTTTCTAACTCTCCTTTTCCAATAATGAAGAATTTTACTTTTTGATCGAAGTTTTTGATGTAATAGTGTGCAGTATTAACAAAAGTGAAATAGTCTTTATGTGGTGCGATGGCACTTGTGTTTCCTATTAAAGTAATGTCATTTGCAATTTTATATTCCTTTCTTAAATAATCATTCCCGATATAAAGGGAGAACTTCTTATGATCAATGCTATCATAAATTGTGGTACACAATTCAGGTTTATGTAAAGTTTCGAGCACAATTGTTTTAACAGCTTGTGATACGCAAACTATTTTCTTGATTTTTGGGAAAGAGTATTTATGCTTAGAAATCAAGTTGTCCTTGAGTTCGAAATCGACCCTTCTTGTTAAGATTACGTTGGTTTTATTACCCAATAAATACGATAAATAAATAGTGCCATGAGAATGAGAACTATGAGCATGCACAATGTCGATGGAAAGCTGTTTGCATAATTTTTTCAAACGAAATGCAGATTTGATATCCATTGAGTTGTTCATTTCCAAAGGATAATGCTCCCAGTCTTTTTCTATACAAACCGATTCGAAAGCGGATTCGGGTTTACACGCTACAATTGGCTTAATTCCCATAGCTTCAAGCTCCTCAATCAGATACTTGATTTGTTGCTCTCCGCCTCTCCAGCTTGATTCAGAACTTAAATGAAGGATGTTCATTTTTGAGATTTAAGGGATAAGTACTTCGAATATTTTAGAAATTTATAGTGAGCTGAAATAACAGCAAGGGTAAAACCATGGAAACCGTCCAAAAATCCTAATTGCAAAATATATTGTTTGAAAAACATGAATGGGGGATTGAAAACCATGTTTAAAATTGCAAAATGATTTTTATTTGATTTCAATAAT
>QNXU01000305.1 GCA_003973485.1 Bacteroidota bacterium
TTATGGTTTCCATCATACCATAACCTAATCCTAAATCAGTCAGACTATCTGCTTTAGGCGAACAAGCTTTCATGATGTAATACATATGCTCACTGCCATCCATGCCTAAGGAAATTGCCTTTTGGAAATCAGCTGACATTGGCATGTGACCTGTTACTTTCATGCTTCTTTTTTCTGTTGCTTCAATGATAGCATAGAAATTTTCTGAGCTGAGACTTCCATCATAAATCTTTACATAATCAACATTGATTGATTGTAAAGAATCTAATGCCATTTCTATATCTTTCTGATTTTCGATTTTTATGGAGCCCTCCCAAGCTGGTTTTGATCCGTCCAATTTCGGGCCAGAAGTGAAAATATAAGGCCCTAACAATTCCTTTTGATTGATTTTTTTACTCCAATCCATCACAGCTGGAGTCATGTCACCACCAGCATCTCGAACAGTAGTAACCCCAAACTTTGGGAATAAACCTAAAAGATCTAGATTCTCCCCTATCAAATCAGTCCCACCTCTAAAATGCACGTGGTTATCCCACAGGCCTGGCATTATATACTGACCGGCTAAATCAATAGATTCTTTAAAATCATAGTTTGCTTTCTCCAACATTGATCCTACAGAAAATATAGTATCTCCCTTGAGTGTAATATACTGATTTGGAATAGCCCTATCATTGTGGACATCCACAACAGTTGCATTGAGTAGTATCAAATCCACTTCCTTTTGCTCTGCGGTATTACAAGAGAAAATAGAAAGGATTAGTATAAGTGAAAGAAAGTGAGCAAAAAGCGAATTCATAATGTTTTTTTCTCAAATATAATGAATTGCTATTGGGATGAAGGTTTGATTAACAGAGTCTAAATGAAAATACTTCCAAACCTTCATCATAGCAGATTGTGATAGACTGGTCTCACAAACAACTATAGGATATATGTTGGAAGTATTTTCCTTCACTAATAGGTTGAAAACTAGTTTCTAATTTTAAAAAGGCCCTGTTGAAAAACTTATTCTTTTTTGACTAAATCATAAATGACATAAATGTTATTATTATCATTTACCAATTCAAGTGAATGATCATAGACTTCTGTCAACACCATCTTATCAGCGGCTAAGGAATCAATTGTCATTAGATATTTTTCCGCACCTTCCTGATTGGTCATTGGAACCTTTAATGTATCTGGTGAAATCACTTCATATGGCAAGGTACCAACATTTGAAAATGCAGTGATTTCAATTTCATTTTTAGAAAATAAAAACCCATCACCCGAATGCATTTCATACTCAATAGTGTCTATCCTACCTCTAGTAAGATGTTCCACCACATCCTTGACCTTCACAATAGACCAATTTCCTGTTAACCACTCCTCAAATGACACTTCATCTGTTCCATTTTCCTCATCTGCTTGATCTTGCATATCTTCCCTAATCGCACTGTCATCATTTGGCTCCACTGGTTCAGATTCACAACCTAAGAATAACAAACACAACATCACTGTAAGCACTTTTCCTAATTTAATCATATCACATCTATTTTTAGTTTCTACTTGTATAATGCAGAAACTCGAAAAAGATACATTAGGAAAATTATTTTTTAGTCGATGTTTCTAGTGGATAATCAGAAAAACCCCTCCCCAGCAGCTTCCTCTGTCACTTTTTCAGCATTTTCTTTTCCTAAGTAGCGGGCTATAAAGAAGTGGGCTACATATAATAATGGCGTGAGTAAGATTGCTAAAGCCCCTTTGTAGATATAGTTGATAACACCAACAGATAGCACTTGTTCCATGCTCCAATTACCAAAAACAAAGAAGGCTATCCAAAGTACTACAAAACTATCTACTAACTGACTAACTAAAGTGGAACCTGTGGCCCGCAGCCAAATCTTGCCACTACCAGTAAATTTTCTTAGGTGCTGAAAAACCAAGACATCCAAAAACTGACCAATTAAAAATGCGGTTAATGACCCTATAATAATTCCTAATCCTTGCTGAAAAATAACTCCATAGGCATAATTGATATTGAATTCATTGCCTTGTGGATCAGGTGAGTTAACATTTAACCAAAAATCTGCTGGCGCCAGTTTGGTAACAGCGTAGATGACAAAAAATGAATACAGAATAAAAAGTGCCGTCAAAAAGCTGATTCTGCGGACTCCCTTTTTACCAAAATATTCATTGATAATATCTGTAGTGATAAAAACAATTGGCCAAATGATAACTCCTGCCGTGAGATTAAAATCCAGAACGAAATCTCCAAATAGTTTGATTTGGGCTGGTGGAAAGCCCAAGGTAGCCTCAGCGGAAAAAATCTTTACTCCTAAAATTTCAGCTAATAAAGCATTAGTCAAGAAGATTCCACTTAAAACAATGAAAAGATTTCTTTTCTTTCTATTGAGAGATCCATTTGGCTTTACCGCATCCATACTATTCCTCTATAGTAAAAACTTTTCCCTCCTCTGCTAAAGCAGTATTGGTAAATTCCTTTTGGGCTTCCTCCAATAAAGGTTGTAATTCTTTATATCGATTGGAAAAATGACCAATCAATAACTGCCCTACATTTGCTTTTTGTGCAATAATCCCTGCTTGCTTGGCTGTAGTATGAAATGTAGCCTCTGCCCTTTCCAAATTATCATGCAAAAATGTCCCCTCATGATAAAGTAAGTCCACATCCTTCACTAAAGGAATAATAGCTTCATTATATTTTGTGTCTGAGCAATAAGCATAGCTTCTGGAGCGCTTAGCTGGTAAGGTATAATCTGTATTTTTAAACTTTAAATTACCTGATTCATCCAAAACATCTTCTCCTTTTTTCAAAATATTAATATCTCGAACACCCAGTTCTGAAACTTTTTCCTTTCTCAGTCGCTTTGGCTTGGGTTTTTCTTTAATCAAAAATCCTGTGCACGGAATTCTATGTTGAAGCGGAATAGTTTGAACTGTTATTTTTGGGTGATCCAAAATCAATTCGGATTGATCGCCTTTTAACTCCTGAAAATGAATGGGATAACTTAATCGGGTATTAGCATACTTTAAATGTAAACTAATAATCTCAGACAATCCAACAGGCCCATAAAGATATAATGCAGTTTTTCTGCCATTTAAGTGCATTGTGGAAAGTAATCCCATCAATCCCAAAAAATGGTCCCCATGTAAATGACTGATAAAGATATGGCTCAAGCGATTCTTTTTTAAGCCATATCTTTTCATTTGTAATTGTGTAGCTTCTCCACAATCAATCATGATTTGCAAATCCTGAATTTGCAAAACTTGAGAGGTATGATGCCTTCCATGAGCCGGAGCTGCCGAATTGGAGCCTAATATGTGTACTTCAAATGACAAGGAATTTTATTCGCTATCGCCTTCTTCACCTAAACCTTTTTCCAATTCATGCATAAAAACAGATTCTACTGCTTCGTGCACGGTAGGTAAAATATCAAATACTTTATCTAATTGAGAGATTTTGATTAGTTTTTCAGTATGCTCAGTAGGGGCTGCTATAATGAAAGCTCCTCCATTTTCTCCAAACACTCTATTCCCCACCAATAACGCACTCAAGCCTGATGAATCCACATATTTAACATCAGACATGTCAATCACCATATTTTGAACACCTTCTGCCTGCATAGTCACCAAATCAGATTTGAAACCTGAAGCTACAGAAGAATCAAATTTCTCTTCTTTTATTTTAATTAGGGAGTATTTTTCTTCTTTATCAATTGAATATTTCATAGTTCTAATTATTTACAATTTTTAGATCATAAACTTACGTAAATGTAAGTCCTTACTTAATACTTTTTAGGATATTTTGTTCAATCGTTTTTACAACGTTATTGTAATCTCTGGGTTGGAATCTTTCTCCTGTTACTTTTTCGTATAATTCTATATAGCGATTAGAAATTTCTTCCACTTTTTCATCCGTCATTTCCGGAATCTTTTGCCCCTCTTTTCCTTGGAAACCATTTTCAATTAACCATTCCCTTACAAATTCCTTCGATAATTGCTTTTGCTTTAAGCCTTTAGCTTGGTTTTCATTATAAACATCCGCATAAAAATAGCGAGAAGAATCAGGCGTATGAATTTCATCTATCAGATAAATTTTATCGCCCACTTTACCAAATTCGTATTTGGTATCTACTAAAATCAATCCGTTTCTAGCAGCTATTTCAGTCCCTCTTTGAAATAATTGCTGGGTGTATGATTCCAGTTTTTCGTATTCTTCTTTGGAAACCAAGCCTTGTTTTAAGATTTCTTCTTTGGAAATATCTTCATCATGTCCTTCGTGAGCTTTGGTAGTTGGCGTAATGATTGGTTGAGGTAATTTATCATTTTCCTTCAAGCCTTCTGGCATAGGAATACCACATATACTTCGCTTTCCATCTCTATATTCTCGCCAAGCGTGACCAGCCAAATAGCCTCTTATGACCATCTCAACAGGATAAGTCTCACAATTAAAGCCTACACTCACATTAGGATCAGGATTTGATACAAGCCAATTCGGAACTATATCTTCCGTAGCTTTTAATGCTTTTGCAGCTATTTGATTTAAAACTTGTCCTTTGAAAGGAATTGCGCGGGGCATCACCACATCAAAAGCAGAAAGGCGGTCGGTTGCGACCATTATTAATTGATCGGGTGTAGTATAAACATCCCGAACTTTACCTCTATAAAAGTTTTGCTGATTAGGCAGCTGAAAATTGGTTTCTCTAATTGCTTCCATTAGGGCAAAAATAGCTAAGTGTTGGCAGATAAAAAACAAAAAAACACAGCCCTTTCGAGACTGTGTTTATATATTTTTGAAATAGTCTGATAATTATGCCATTTGAGCATCAATTTTATCAGCTAAAACTTGCTTTGGCACAGCGCCAATTTGTTTATCAACTACCTCTCCTCCTTTAAATACTAATAAAGTCGGGATGCTTCTAATTCCGAATTTAGCAGATACATTAGGGTTTTCGTCAACGTTAACTTTTCCGATAACCGCTTTGCCATCATAATCTCCTGCTAATTCTTCTACTAATGGACCAATCATTTTACAAGGTCCGCACCACTCTGCCCAGAAATCAACCAAAACTGGCTGATCTGATTTTAATATTTCTTCAAAATTGCTGTCAGTTATTTCTACAGTACTTGCCATCTTATTTTCTATTTAATTTAATTCTAATTTATGATCTTGAAAACGTAAAGATAGAAAAAATTGTTGCTACACACATTTCTATTTCAGTAACAAATGTCACATCTGCGACTATTATGATGGAGATTCAGAAAATTAAAAATTAAAAACCCTCATAATAAGCCAAAATCCAATAATCTTTATGAACTCAATTGATAAAATTGATTTGATTATCACAAAATTCTATTTAAGAAACTGGTAAGTTCGTTCTACTATTTTCCTAAACCTGTCAGGTTTTTGTGGTACTTTTTAGATCTCCTCTTGAACTTTACCGCATTTCAACATTTTGTCTCCGAAATAAGGATTACGAATTTCCTCTTTATCACTTAACCAAAATGCGCCTTCGTTATTAAAAGCCATTGGGCAATACTGCTTATAGACGGTTTGATCCTTATTTTCAGCATTATCTTTTACTAATGCATAAACTTGCTGACTTAAATCATCAAAATCAGATCTGATTTCTTCTACATCTTCTTTTCCATGCATTTCTTTAGTCAAGGATTTCATTTCCTCTAATTCAGAACCGATATTTTCCAATAACTTAGCTAAAGCAGATTTTGCTTGTGCAGCATCTGTTTGCACTAATGCATCTTTTACGCTAAAATAAGAAGACAAAATACTTTTCAATTGCTCAGAACTCACTTCTGAAGTAGAAGCTTGCATCACTTTTTCTTCTTTTGGCGCTTCTTCAGCAGTTTGACTTTCTGATTTTTTCTCTTGGCTGCAGCCTAATGTTAAAACTGTAAAGGCCACTAAACTTATGATTACTCTCTTCATTTTATTTTTATTTACTTTGGTTACAAATTTAATTTTTCTTTTATGATTTCTTAAACTTTTTCTTTCGCTTCCTCTTGGTGGTAACGAAAAATAATAAAAAGCCCGAGCATACCGTCAGTAATCCAAAAACTGAAAATGCTCGGATTAAAGTATTATTGAAATCATCTCTAGTTTCATAATCCATGGTATGGGTCATCCATAAAAAATCAAACCAGCGCCAATCTCTATGCCTTACGGTTTGAAAATCACCATTTTGAGCATCAACATAAGCTTTTAGAGATTCCCCTCCCTCAAATTCAATTTGCCAAACGGGTAATTTCCTGCCCCTGAACTCATGGTGAGCACCCGTTTCAGTCAAAAAATTTACGTTCTCAATCTGAAATTCAGCTTTAATCCTATTCTTCGCTATGGATTTGGCTTCTTCCTCCGTTATTTTTGTTTTAGATTTTCCGCTTTCTGCATGAATTAAAATAGAATCATTTACCCAGTAATAAGCTTCTTGATTAAGAAATTTCAACTCCATTGAATGAATTTCCATTGTGTCAGAAAGCACCTTTAAGCTTTGAGAATTAACAGAGTTTTGCCCAGATGCCTCTTTCAAAAAATGGTCCCCATGAATTTCGTCTAAATCTGTCCAGGTGAAATAAAGCCCGCTGATGGTCCAAAATAAAAATTGAATACCTATCAGGACACCTAAATATCGGTGTGCTTTTCGAATATAATATTTATTGTTTTTTCTCATGATTTCAATTCAGGACCAAAATTAATTGAATTTCTTTTTCACTTCACCACACCTCAGCATACTTTCACCAAAATAAGGATTTACTATAGGTTCCTCTTTGCTCAACCAATCAGCTCCTTGGTCATTATCCGCCATAGGGCAGTGCTGTAAATAAAGCGTTTCAGAAATTGGCTGGAAAGTTTCTGTCACTTGAATCATCCAATCCGATAGGGCAATGAAATTTTTACGCAAGTCCTCAATATTATCATGATGATGAATATATTCTAATACTTTCTCCATTTTCCCATGGTAACTCATCCATTTTTCGTGGGCATCATCTTGAAATGCTTTCATGTCAATTTTACCAAAAACAGCTTTTAACTCCTCTGCTTTGGCTTTTGCAGTTTCAAAATCGTCCTGTGTTAAGGCATCTTTCAACTCAAAATATTTAGTATAAAGCGGGTTTAATTCAGCTTTAGCATCATCTGAAATTTCAATTTGATCTCCTTCCCCTTTATCCGCACTCATCATACTTGTTTTGCCGGAAAGCTGTGCCGCTGCATCTATACTAAACACACCTTGAACTGCGATTTCCTCGCCTTCTTCTAATCCTTTTTCAATCACAAAAGCATCATTTAAAGGCAATCCTAACTCCACACTTCTCATGACAAAGCTCACTCCTTTTTCCGTATCTTCCTGCACATAGACCACTGACTTTTTACCCGTCCACATCACAGCAGATTTAGGCACAACAACTGCTAATTCGGAGTCATTTTTGAATTGAATATTTCCCTTAACCAACATCTCAGGCTTCAATTTACCCTCTACATTTTGAATCTCTGCTCGGGCTTTAGCTACTCTACTTTGAGGATTCAAAGTTGGGTCTATAAAATTTATTTTGCCTGAAAACTCCTCATTAGGAAAGGATGAAATAGTAAAATTCACTTCGCTCCCCAACTTAACAAAAGGAATATCTCTTTCATAAACGTCAAAAAGAACCCATACGCTAGAAAGATTATTGACCTCAAATAAAGATTGTCCTAGCTTCACATAGTCTCCCTCTTTAACTTTCTTTTCAGTTACATAGCCAGAATAATCCGCCCTCAATTTAAATTGCTCTTTAGGTTTGCCTGAAGCAATAATACTTTCAATTTGAGCATCTGTCAGTTTCCAGTTTTTCAATTTCTCTATAGAAGCTTCAAAAAGCTGAGGCTGATTTTCTTTATCTTGATAAGCCTGAAGTAATTCCTCTTGAGCCGTTAATAATTCAGGAGAATAAAGAACTGCCACTACCTGACCTTTTTGAACATATTCGCCAACGTAATTCACCCTCAAGTCTTCAACTCTTCCGGGGAAATGTGCTGTTTGTGCATAGTTCAATCGCTCATCTTCCTGAACTTTAGCAGTCAATCGGATATCCTTTTCGACTGCTTTTCGCTCCACTTTTGTTGTGCTTACTTGTGCTAATTTCATAGCCGTAGCCGACATACTTATGGCATCTTCACTTAGCACATCATCTCCGTCTGCTTCATCCAATGGGATTAAATCCATTCCGCAGATTGGGCAATCGCCTGGTTCATTTTGTCTGACTGACGGATGCATAGAGCATGTCCAGATTTCAGGTGATGAAGTATTGGAGTGTTGATGTTCAGACGTATTGGTTTGCTGACCTGATGGATTGCTAATTAAATAGCCAATTACAGCACCCAGCACAAGGCTGATTAAGATTGCTATGATTATGGTTTTATTGATTTTCATGATTTCTATTTTTCGCTTGTGGAAATAATTTTAATTAGCTGAATTTGAAATTAGATAGTTATACTTCTGAATTGATATGCTGAATTCAGCTTCCGCTTTCGCTTTCAACTTCCTGTATTTTAAGAATTGCTGTTGAATGCGAAGCACCTCCTCAAAATCAGCTCCTGAACTGGAATAACTCTTCCATATAATTTCCAATGTATTCTCCGTTTTCTTGATTTGTCGCTCGTACAAATTCAGTAATTCCAGTTGCTTCTCAATCTCAAAAACAGTGGATTCATAATCTGTGTCCAACTGGTTTTTTACATTTTGCTTTTGCAACTCATAACTTTCCTGCATGAGTTGAGCTTCCTTTTTTTGAGCATTATATTTCTTTCTGAAAATAGGCAAACTCACTGTCACCATTGGCATCAAGACATCTTTACCATTATCAGCTAAAACCATATCCTGCCTTTCTCCTACTATTACATAATCCAGACCCAGCCCAATTTTAGGCAAGCCTTGTTTTTGAGCTACTCTTTCATTTGACTCCGCAGATTGCATTTTGTATTCTAATGACTGAATTAATGGATGCTCATCAAAAAGGGAATCTTTCACGAGCGAAGCTTCGAAATTTAAAGGAATCAATTCTTCTGGAATTTCTAGCTCTACTTCTTCATGGAGTACATTTTGAAAAGCGGTCAGTAAAGGCTTCTCTTTTTGCTTTAGTATTTCCAGATTGGTTTCTGCATCATCTATCATGATATCAACTCTCAGTACATCCACCATACTACCACTTGAACTACTGAATTTTCGCTCAGCTAAAGATTTATAGGATTTAAGGATTTCAATATTCTCTTTTTCTATCTGTACTAATTTTTTCAGTTCATAAAGTGGATAGTATTGAGAAGCCACTTCCCAATACAATTTATTTCGTCCATCTAAAAAAGATTGAAATTTAGCTTCTGCTTCCAAAGCCACCACATTTTCCTGTGCTTTAAGTGTTCCAAACCAAGGAAACATTTGCGTCAAGCTAAAGCGAGCCAATTGCGGGCCTACTCGGGTTTCAACCGGTGAAATAAAGTAACCAATAGACAAACTTGGGTCTGCTAAAGAAGAAGCCTGCGGTAATTTTTGCAATACGGCTTCATAGGCTTTGTGCTCTGCTTGAAGTTTAGGATTGTTTTCCACTGCTATTTTGAAATACTTATCCAGGTGATCAGCCTTAATTTGTGCTTTAGCAGAAAAAGATAGGGACTGCAAAAAGCATACTGATATCAATAGAAATAAGTAGAAATATTTGGAAATATTTAGAAATATTTTGTTGTATATGTTAGTATTTAGCTTCTTCATCTTTCTTATGGATATTAATGGAAATACATTGAAATAAATAGAAATATATTGATGGTTCATTTGTGCTTACTTTTGAATGTTGAGGAAATAAAGTTGTTGAGTTTTACCTCTAGTTTTTGATGGATAATTTTCACTTCATCAAATTCATTCGGTGAAATAAAATCTCGTTCCAGCATAATTTCAGACCAGTGATTAACGGCTTCTGAAAGCGAGCCTCTTGAGATATAATAAAATCGAATTTTATCTAAATAGTGAAACCTGGCATAACCTTCCGCTATATTAGCCCCGACAGAATCAGCAGAAGTAATAAATTGGTCACCTACCGTTTTCTTTTGTTGAAAATTGAGTTTTGAATAAATCCTCCAGCATATTCGTGACAATTCTCTACTTAATTGATAAACCTCTAAATCCTTTAAGGGTATGTAGTTTTTATCTGCCATGATATTCAATTTTTTCGTTCTTCATTAGCCATCAGACGGTATTTTTTAAATATTGACTGCTTTACTGAAGTTTATCAATTCATAAAGCCTAAAACCGTCAGATCGCACTTCACATTTCTACTTTATTTCAATTTCTTCTAGTCTTTCTTTAGCCATCAGACGCTATTTTTACATATTAAGTGCATCAATCAAACAACTGTAGCACTCTTTAATACCTCAAACCGTCAGATGGCTCTAACTCAATTATATTTCTACTTTATTTCAATTATATTTCCACCTTATTTCAATCTATTTTCAAGTTTCTTCTATTTCCAGCCTGACCTTCGGTACTGACCTAATTTCTCACCTTCTAGCTAGTCCAATATTTCAATCTTATTTCAACTTTATTTCTATCTATTTCTATTCTATTTCAACCTTACCTCTATTTATTTCTTTTAATCTTCCTTTCCTCCTTCATCGCATATAGCACCGGAATCAAAAAGTATGTAAGTGCCGCCATCAACATTCCTCCAAATGCAGGAATTGCCATAGGTACCATAATATCAGAACCTTTGCCTGTTGAAGTCAGAATTGGAAACAATGCAATAATGGTTGTGGTGGAAGTCATCACTGCAGGCTTAATTCTTTTTTGTCCTGCTTCAATTACTGCACTCCTAATTCCTTTGATATTGTCGGTCTTATTTTTATCGAAACTTTGATCGAGGTAAGTCGCCATTACCACTCCATCATCGGTGGCTATTCCAAAGAGTGCAATAAAGCCCACCCAAACCGCTACACTCAAATTGATCGTACTGATTTGGAATAAGGACCTGAAATTGATATCAAACCATTCAAAATTGAAAAACCAATCTTGTCCGTAAAACCAGAGCATTATAAAGCCACCGCTAAATGCCAGGGCAATTACAGAGAAGACCATAAAACTGGTCAGTACAGACTTAAACTGGAAATATAGAATCAAGAAAATGACCAATAGGACAATCGGAACAATGATACTCAGTCTTTTCTCCGCACGAACCTGATTTTCATAGCTACCAGAGAATTTATAATTCACGCCTTTTGGCACTTCCAATTCACCATTATCAATTTTCTCTTGAATCAGATTTCGGGAATCTTCTACTGCGGTAACTTCGGCAAAACCATCTTTCTTATCAAATAAGACATAGCCTACTAAAAAGGTATTTTCACTTTTTATTGCTTGTGGACCTCGTTCATATTCGATATCCAGAATTTGCCCTAATGGAATTTGAGCGCCAGTTGGAGTAGAAATCAACATGCGTGAAAGCTCCTCTGGATTTTCTCTCAACTCTCTAGGATACCTCACCCTCACTGGAAAACGCTCTCTGCCTTCTACTGTGTTAGTGACCGTCATGCCACCAATTGCGGTTTCAATAAATTGCTGAACATCCTCTATGCTTAAGCCATAGCGAGCAATTTCTTCTCGGTTGATATCCAAAAGCATATAAGGTTTCCCTACAATTCTATCGGCAAATACTGCCTCTGATTTAACAGAAGGAACTTCTTGCAGAATATTTTCTAGTTGCAATGAAAAGGATTCTATGGTTCTTAAATCCGGACCAAAAACTTTAATCCCCATAGGTGCTCTCATGCCAGTTTGAAGCATTACCAATCTGGTTTCAATAGGCTGAAGTTTAGGTGCAGAAGTCACCCCAGGGATTTTAGTCACCTTAGCAATTTCATTCCAAATATCATCCGGACTTTTGATTTCCTCTCGCCAATTTCGGAAGTACTGTCCATCTGAATCTTTTACCAAATATGCTTTAAAATCACCTCCAACTTGAGTTGAAATTTCATTTTGCAGTTCATCACCTAAGGCCTTGCCTTCTTCATCTGTGAATTTTCTGGCTTTAGTATTAAAGAAGATTTCTTTGGAATTTCCATTTGAATCATAATTCAAATCAGATAATTTATTATCGGTGCTGATTTGAAAATCGCCTATTTCATTAACCTTAAACCTTTGCCTCTTTCCCTTTCCATTCAGAATATATTCCGGCTTATAATTAATGACATTCTCGAACATCGAAACCGGTGCAGGATCTAGGGCAGATTCTACTCTTCCAAGTTTTCCCACAGTGAGTTCCACTTCAGGAATATTAGTCAACATCATATCCAGTTGACCTAAGACCTTTCTGTTGTATTCCACACCCGAATGTGGCATGGAAGTCGGCATTAATAAGAAACTACCTTCATCCAAGGTAGGCATAAACTCCTCTCCTATTCCTGGAAAAGTTTCGGCTATAGCCGACCAAACCTTAGTTTCTTGCGCATCCCATCCAATTTTTTCAAAGCCCTTAGATACAAAGCCAAAAACAGTATTAAAGCCTAACCAGATTACAATTCCTAATAGAATAAAAAAGGTGGGAATGGATAGAAAAGTCTTTTTATGTTCTAAACATAGACTCAGAATATTTTTGTAATAAGTTTCAATTAGTATAAATAAGGCTAAAATCACACTTACAATTACGGCCACAAAAATAAAATTGCTGATGAGGGATTTAGCCGGACCCAGTGGAAGCCAATACGCAGCCAACAGCCACAACACTGCAAAAACAGCAATAATCAAATCTGAGCGTTTCAGAATCCAGTTTAGGATTTTAGGTAACTGAACCTCTTTTTTTACAATTATCTGATTTACTATTCCAAATAAACCAAAAAGCAAAACAACTACTCCTGCCCAGATGTATCCGAAACCCAAGCCTAATAAACCCAGCAAAATCAGGGCTGGATTTGCCAATCTATTAAATGTCTTATTTTTAATTTTAAAGCCAAAAAAGACATGCGCTAAAGCAGGCAGTATTAATAAACTCACCACCAATGCAGCTACTAAAGCAAAAGTTTTGGTAAAAGCCAATGGGCTAAATAGTTTACCTTCCGCTGCTTGCAAAGTAAATACAGGAATAAAACTGACTATAGTGGTAGAAACTGCAGTCAAAATTGCTCCTGAAACTTCCGATGCACCATTATAAATGGTCTCAATTAGTTTTTGCTCTTTGGGAGCATCATCCAAATGCTTGATAACATTTTCAGTTAGAATAATCCCCAAATCGACCATGGTTCCGATGGCAATGGCAATACCCGAAAGTGCAACTATATTTGCATCCACTCCGAAATAGCGCATGGCAATGAAAACCATTAAAACGGCTATGGGTAATAATGAAGAAATTAAAATAGAGGCACGCAATCGATAAACCATAATGGTAATGACCAAAATGGAAATCAGAATCTGTAAAGTCAGCGCATCTTCAAGCGTTCCTAAAGTCTCATATATCAGTTCAGACCTATCATAAAAAGGGACGATAGTCAAAGTGCTTTTGGTACCATCCGCCAATGTTTTACTTGGCATTCCGGGAGCTATCTCTTCAATTTTATCTTTGACATTATTAATAACCTGCAAAGGATTGGCACCATACCGTGCTACTACTACTCCACCTACAACTTCAGCACCATCCTTATCCAAAATCCCTCTTCTAGTTGCTGGACCTAAGGAAACTTTGGCAATATCTTTAATCTGAACTGGAGTATTATCTACTACAGCTACCACAGCTGATTCAATATCTTCAATATTTTCTATATAGCCTAAACCTCTTACTAAGTATTCCGCCTGATTAATTTCAATGGTTTTAGCTCCCACATCTCGGTTTGAATTCTTTACCGCACTCATAACCTTGGTCAGTGGGATATTATAAACTTTAAGTGCATCAGGATCTACATCAATTTGGTATTCTTTTACAAATCCACCAATGGAAGCTACTTCCGAAACATTCTCAGCTGCATTGAGTCCGTATTTAGCATAGAAATCCTGCACGGAGCGAATTTCATGTAAATCCCAGCCCCCAGTTGGATTGCCGTCTTCATCCCTGCCTTCTATGGTATACCAATAAACTTGGCCTAGAGCAGTAGCATCAGGGCCTAAAGTTGGTTGAACCGATTCAGGTAAAAGTCCACCGGGAATAGAATTTAGCTTTTCAAGAATTCGGGAGCGTGTCCAATAAAATTCCTTTTCTTCATCAAAAATTATGTAAATACTAGAAAAGCCAAAAATAGAAGAGCTCCGGATGGTTTTCACTCCTGGAATCCCCAATAAATAGGTAGTTAAAGGATAAGAGATTTGGTCTTCAATATCCTGAGGGGAACGACCAGACCATTACGTAAACACAATTTGCTGGTTTTCACCATAATTTGGAATTGCATCTACCGGAACGGGATCAGAAGGTAAGATATTAACATTCCACCCAAAAGGTGCCACGGCAATACCCCAGGCTACCAATCCGATTAATAGTAAAAAAGTGACTAACTTATTGTATAAGAAGTATTTGATAATTCGATTTAACATAAAAATACCATTGATTTAAACATAGAAAATTGAACCGAGGGAAATTCTCCTTCGATTACTTGTTTAAAACACTGGTAGTATTAAATCAAAAAGCTTTGGTAAAGTACTTGTAAGGGTGCTTTGTAGAGCGGTGGACTGTCAAAAATCAGGATTGATGATTGCGCTTGAGTATCTAAAGGATTAGAGAATAAATAATTCACCAAAACATAGATTACAGAAACGAAAGAAGAACCTGATTTTAAAATAGAATTGTTTTCTTTATGTTGCTGAACATCATCAACAGCAACTTTTTGGGTTTCTGTTTTACAGCAATCTTCATTTTCAGCTTCATGCTTATGGCAAGGAGCCATATCCTTGTTTTCTGCATGATGCGTGCAATGCGTGTCTTTTTCAGCAAAAGCTACTTCCTGCAAAGCATCACCGCAATAATGCTTATACATTACTGCGCCTAAACTAGTGCTGAGAATCAACACTGATAGTAAGATGGCTAATATGGATTTTTGCTTAAACACGATACTTAATTACGTTCGTAAATTTAAAAGGTTTTATCCGAAATAAAAAAATATAAGCTATTGAAAAACAATAAACTACATACTAGCTATCATCTCTTTCACATGACTATCAGCGGAAAACATGTTTTCATATACAGCCTTTATTTTCAGTTCCTTATCTAATAGGTAAGTTATTCTTCTATTCATGCCTATAACAGGAATTGTGGCTTTATATAATTTAGCAATTTTACCTTTTGAATCGCTCAGTAATTCAAAAGGTAATTTATTTTCTTTTTTAAATTTGTGATGTGAATCAATAGTATCCTGACTGATTCCTACCACCTTAACATTCAAATCCCTAAATTCAGAAAAGGCATCTCTAAATTCACAAACCTCGTATGTTCACAATTGTTAAAAATAATAAGTATTTTTAATAAAGCAATTAGGCAAAGTGAGAGCAGTATTTGCGACTAAACAAGCCAAGAGCTATGTTCACGCAGAGATATTCCTCACCTTGTTTTTTACTCTTTTTAAAATCCGAA
>QNXU01000123.1 GCA_003973485.1 Bacteroidota bacterium
CTATACTCATCTGGAGTAATATTCTTTTCCTCTAAACTGATTTGAAAACTATCTTCTTTCTTTTTAACTGAAGTAACCTTGAAATATTCGAGAATGCCCTCTGGCAAAAACAACTCAATTAAGCTCTGATCCACTTTGTCTTTTTTTTTTGACAAAGTTAATTCTTCAATCCTAAATCCCCAGAATTATTGCTTGATCCCTTATTTATAGATTTCTTAAATCGCTCTGCTTTATATTTATTACTCTAATACTGCGTTTTTATTTGCACGTTCTTTAGTTAATTGATTTTTTAGATGATTCTTATTTCATTTCTAGTGTGGGATCAATCAAAGCATTTATCTAGACCTATTTCCAAAACATTAGACCTGAATTTTATTTAAAGCTCAATAATTTAGGTTTAATAGCTCATTAATTCTAATCTAATTAAAATTTATATCAATTGCCCTCATCATATTTGACAAAGAAGTCCTATCCTACTTAAATTCGAATAAAAATCTTTATGCCAACACTTCAAAAAACCTTCCAACTCCGCCCCTATCCTCGTGGCTTTCACTTAATTGAAAGAGAAATAGAAGATAATATGCCTCAGTTAATAGATATAAAAGCAGGTATTGCACATATTTTTATCCATCATACTTCTGCTGGGCTTACATTGAATGAAAATGCTGACCCCACCGTAAGAGGAGATTTTGAACGACATTTTAATGAAATGGTACCGGAAAACATAGACTATTACCAGCACACCCAAGAAGGCCCAGATGATATGCCTGCCCATATCAAAGCCTCCCTTTTAGGGAGTTCGGTAAGTGTGCCCATCCAAAACGGCAAACTGCTGACTGGAACTTGGCAAGGTGTTTATCTATGTGAGCATAGAAATCATGCTGGAGGAAGGAAAATAACGATTACGGTGATGGGGGATTAAATCAAACCCACATAAGTTTAGCTACTATTAATTTTCAATTAGATGATTTTTGATCTCAGAATTTAGTTGAACTAAATCTTTTGAGAAGGAAATTTTATCCTTAGGCGAAATAATCACACTTCCGTAGTCAGCATATTTAATTTCAATCCTATCAAATGATGGCGCTGGTGAGGATATAATATTACTAGTTTTAGATATTTCTTTAATATCCATTATATCAATAGGTTTAAATGAAAAGAATCCAAATTTGATTTTTAGCTGACTATTTTCAATTATGTACACTGTCTGAAAAAACAAATACACTATAAAACCATATAGAATAATAAGAAATACCAAGACTACTGAAACCAATTCACTAAATCCCTCATCAATTATATGAAATATAAAGGGAGCAAAAAAGATCATGAATATAAAAATCATTAATCCGTAAGACACTTTAGAGGGATAATTCTTATTCATCTTTTTATTTATAGTAAGTAGATACAAATAAACTCCACACAAGATAGATAAATCTGGCTTAATCTATAAAGATAATTTCTTCAGTTTCCTGGATAAAAGTTTGTCCTGATTCCAAAGTGATGGTTACTTGAAAACTCGTGTTATTGTATAAGCTGTCATCTTCCAATAATGATAAGTATAAAGAGAATTGACTTTGCTGTTCATACTGCATTTCTATCAAATCCTTTAATTTATAAGTTTCAGAATCGAATTCACTTCCAAAAATAGAAGTCACATCTATGGTTTGACTAGTATCAGCTTGGTTAATCATGACTATGCTTAATTCTTCCACTTTATCTGAATAGCTATATTTTGGATCTGGACAATCTAAAGCTTGAGCAGAATTAAAGCCAAAAGAAAAAGATTTCATATTTTCTGAAAACATTACTTGTTCATGATTTAAATAAATCTCCAATATGAAATTTTCTTTTCGAACAGTATCCTCTATCAATTCAAACCGATTATCAACTTCAGCTCCTGTAGTTAAGCTTAATTCTGTATGAATCATTTCTAAGGTTGAGCTTGGACCGCATTTTCCACAAGAAATCAGAGTTTGGATTAAAAATCCAGCAATAAGTACAAAAATGGTTTTTTTAAGCATCATCAAGGTTTTATTACAAGACTCCTCTCAGTATTAATTGGTTGTAATTCTTGAAAATCATTGATCCACAATAATCCGAAAAGTAAGATTCACTCTAGGTGAAAAAACCTTTTTTGTAGGAGGTAATCGATGAAGCCAGTGACTTTGAGTGGTGCCTTTCATCACCAGTAAACTTCCATTTTCCAGCCAGACTTCTACTTTTTCCTTGGATTCTTTATGCTTAAAAGCAAATTTTCGCTCTGCGCCAAAACTAACAGAAGCAATGGCTCCATTTTTCTTCAAATCCCTTTCCCCATCACTATGCCAAGCCATACCTTCTTCACCTGAATGATATAAATTTAATAAGCATGAATTATAAGTTTCACAAGATTTACGCTCTACCTCCTCCTTTATTCTTTGTAAAGCAGCTGTCCAGGGCTTAGCATACTTAGTCACTTTAGAATATGTGTAGGAAAAGGGTTTCTCCCCATACCAGGCTACTTTGCGTTTGGTAATGATTTCTTTACCAAAAATAATGGCTTTATCATGTTCCCATTCAATTTCTTTAAAAAGGTTATCGTAGAAGTAAGAAGACTGTTCATCATTGAATATTCGTCCATGATATTGAACTTGTCCATCGTAGGGTAAAAGGTTTTTGTTTGGATCAAAAGGCTCATCAAATAATTTCATTATTTCAATTCCACTACAATTTCATTTTTTCTATTAAAAACCTCATAAGGTGCATTATATCCAAAAAAATAGAATTTATTGGTATAAGATATACCCTCCAATTCTAATTCGTTTTTTAGTTTCTCTTTATATTCTTCAATTTTTTTGTCATTCGCCCAACCCCCGAAAGAAATTGCTGCCATTCTTTTTGAGGGCTCCTCTCGAAATTCTATACTCGACTGATTGGGCTTTGGAAGCTTGGATTTCTCATATTTTTGAGGCACTAGAAACATCATGGTCATTGAATCTTCCAAATACATACTAACAGGAGATGTCATAGATATTTTTTCATTTTCTTCGTTACCACCAAAAATATATCCGGCCAAAATAGAAAATCCTTTACTGGATACGTCCTTATAGTTACCACTTGGAAGCTTAACCGAGGTAAAAAGTCTAGACTCATATATTCGGATTTCAAAATTATTATACTTTTTCTCCACCTTATATGGATAAGTTTCAATCTTATTCTGACTACCCATAGCAAAAAGCTGAACTACAATAAAGGCTAATAAAATAATACCCGTTACTATTAAAATAATTTTCATTTTTTCTGTTGGTATGTTTTATATTACATACCGTTTCATTTAACGATAAATCAGAATTCTCAGTTGTGTTGAAAAAGTATATGACTATTTCATGCCATCTAATTTTAGAAGTTTTGAAACCTTTTTCATGTTAAGATATTGAACGAAGAATTGAAAAAAATGTGGTTTTGTGGTTGAAATGTGGAAAGTAATCTGAGTGGGGATATGGTTTTAGTAACGTCTAGCTATGATGACTGGGGCTTAGAAATTACTAAACTTGCCATCCGCACACAGCCACAGCAATTGATAAATTTACACATTGTGGCTGAGTTTCCAAGTACCGCCAAAATTTGCTGTCTGATGAAATCCCATTCATTCATAGGTGATGTTGTGGCTCGTTCTCCTATTCTATTTGGTTAATTGTCTAAAAACTTCAAAGTTTCATTCCTCCAAAAACCATCAAAGTTTTTTTGCTCAATGTCATATATTAGACATAATTTTTCTATTAGTTTTTCACTGTCATTTGGTATTCTCAATAGTTCATTTACAAGTTCAACGCCTCCTCTTTCGTAGGCCGAATGGCAGAAAACTGCTCCTGTTGTATAAAACGCGGAATATTGCCATCCCCATTTTTTATTTAAGACATCTGAAAAAGTCACCGTGTCGTTTTTAAACAGTTCATTAGCAAGAAGCTTCGCACTTTCTTCAAAGGTTTTTCCGCCTTGCCCGCCTTTCCAAGTTGCAAATCCTTCTTCAATCAATCTGTGTCTGTCAAATTCTGGAACAATTAAATGAATAAACTCATGGGGATAGTATTCTGACCCCTTGCCACTTAAAAGCATCCTTTTTTCATTCAGACCAATCCCTGTTGTATAGCCTGAAAAGAAGAAATCAAAGTTTAGTAAGCGCCCTAATTCATCACCGCTTTGGGTAATGTAAAAGTCAAATGGCCCCCATTCAGGAAACCGAAATTCATTTTTAACTTGATTGCAAAACTTGTTTGCCTTTTCTGCTAGTTCTTGACTAAATTTATAATTAGGTGGATATATGAAAGTGATTTTACCAACCGTCTTTTTATCCCAAGTTGCTGTGACTATGGGTAGTGAATTTTTTAGTTTCCATTGATTATTTTCCCTAACAGCATATATCTTTTGTATTGTCCAAGGGTCTGATTTACGATATTGCCCTTCAAGGCCATCACCTGAATATATAGTTCTGATTCCATAATAGTCACCCTCTTTTTCAATAGAAAGAATTTTGGGTTTAAAATGCCTTAAAAGTTGACCAGAAGGAAATTGATAAAGCAAACTACGAGACAAATCAAAGTCTTTATACATCTTCTTTTCTTCTTCATTCCAATATGGATTGTCATAAATCTTATCAGGCTCCGAATTTAGGTAGTTTATCCAAAGTATCGCAACTTGTTTAATTTCAGTCTTAGTTGTGTCAACGCGAGAATGTAGTTCTACGTGGATTTTATTGTTTTCTACTAAATTGTTACTCTTTTCAGTTTTCTGAGCATCTTCGTAGGTTTGACTTTGACAGCTTAAAAGTCCAAAAAAAAGTAATATTGTAATATTTATTTTCATTTGCGCTGGTTCTCAAAATGAGCCACAATAATTCGCTAAATACACCTAAAGGTGCATTTAGCTACATTATATTTTAGCAATCTAGAGGATTCCAGATATTTTTACAAACTCCCGTTTGTAAAACCATTCAACTTATTTCAGGACACCACACGAACACTAGAACTATTTTCTTGAGCTGAAAAGCTGAAAACCAAATAATATTCCTTCCTATAGATTATTTTCAAGTCCTGAAAAATATTATTCCGCCCTGAAATGTTTTTCAGCTTCCTGATTTTGTTATTTTAAGTCCTGATGATAATTTTAGCTCCCTGACTTATTTTTTTTGCTTCCTGAGAGTCAGGAAATGATTTTTAATACTCAGGACGTAGTTTTATTGCTAGGGGAGCAGTTATAATATCTCTGGGATTAAAATTAATAGTTCAGGATTATTGAAATATTGTTTGTAATAACCTATTTTCTATCGGCATACTTTCCTAGGAAAGCGTTTATCTGCTTTTTTAACATAGTAGGAGTATTCCGCTTGATTATTATAAAATGATATTCAGCTTGGGAAAGGCCTACCATCATAACTAACTATCAAAACAACAATACCTTAGTGAGAAAACTAAAAAAGCCGGCTAAACCGGCTCCTTTGTCTATTGTCAATTGTCTATTTTTCTGCGACTAGCTAAATCCAGTCTGACCTGCAGTGGTTACATCATCCTTCATCCATCACCCCACACCCAACTCTTCAGCTCACCCACTCCTTCACATCATCCGGGCTTACACTCGGAATATCCAATTTCAATTTCTTTTTCAATCCTGAAATCTGATGGTGTAATTTAGTATGCTTGGTTTCTTTTAGCTCTTCTACCGTTTTGATACCTGCTTCCATCACCACTGGAGCCCATTCTTTAGGCACTCCTGCTGCTACGAAATCTGCTTCAGTAGCGACTTTGGCTTTTTTCTCTGGCTTCATTTGCGGGAAGAACAATACGTCTTGTATGGAATTGCTGTTGGTCATAATCATACTTAAACGATCAATACCAATTCCTAATCCTGCCGTTGGTGGCATTCCATATTCTAAAGCACGTAAGAAATCTTCATCCAACACCATGGCTTCATCATCTCCTCTTTTCCCTAATTCCAATTGCTCTTCAAATCTTTGACGCTGATCAATCGGGTCGTTCAACTCAGAGAATGCATTACAGATTTCTTTTCCATTGCATATAGCTTCAAATCTTTCCACCAAACCTTCTTTGGTTGGATGCTTTTTCGCCAATGGAGACATTTCAATCGGGTAATCCGTGATGAAAGTCGGCTGAATCAATTGTGCTTCACATTTCTCTCCGAAAATCTCATCAATTAATTTCCCTTTACCCATAGAATCATCAACAGGAACATGCAGTTTCTCTGCAGTTTTTCTTAATTCCTCTTCATTCATTTCTGAAATATCAATACCTGTAAAATGCTCAATGGCTTCATACATGGTATAACGTTTCCAAGGTCTCTGGAAATTGATTATATTCTCCCCTACTTTCACTTCTGTGGTTCCGTGAATGTCCATGGCTACTTTTTCCACCATTTCTTCCACCAAATCCATCATCCATTGATAATCTTTGTAGGCCACATATAATTCTACTTGTGTAAATTCAGGATTATGGAAACGTGACATTCCTTCATTCCTAAAATCCTTTGCGAATTCAAAAACGCCATCATATCCGCCTACAATTAATCTTTTTAGATAAAGCTCATTGGCAATCCTTAGATATAAGGTCATGTCCAAGGTATTGTGATGCGTTTTAAAAGGACGTGCTGCGGCTCCACCATATAGTGGCTGTAGAATTGGTGTTTCTACTTCTAAGTAGCCTTTATCGCCTAAGAAATGACGCATGGAATTCACCAATTGTGTTCTTTTCCTAAATGTTTCGCGCACTTCAGGGTTCACAATCATGTCCACATAACGCTGACGGTATCTTTGCTCAGAATCTGTAAAAGCATCATATCTTTTCACATTTCCCTGCTCATCCGTAGTTTCTTTAGTAATCGGCAAAGGACGAAGTGACTTGGTCAATACAGTCAATTCCTTTACATGAATAGAAATCTCTCCTACTTGAGTAGTAAAAACATAGCCTTTTATGCCAATGATATCACCGATATCCAATAATTTCTTAAAAACGGTATTGTAAAGCGTTTTATCCTCATCTGGGCAAATTTCATCTCTATTTACATAGATTTGAATTCTTCCAGTACTGTCTTGAATTTCAGCAAAAGAAGCCTTCCCCATGATTCTTCTACTCATCAAACGACCTGCAATGCTGATATTTTTATAGTTCAGCTTATCGCTCTCATAATTTTGCTTAATGTCCTTAGCGGTAACATTAACATCAAATGACTCTGCGGGATAAGGATTAATCCCCAGATTCGTTAGTTCTTCCCTACTTTTTCTTCTTTCTATTTCTTGTTCGCTTAAATGCATCATTTTTTGCTAAAATTTGTAATATCTGTACAAAGTATTGGGTACAAAATGCAAAGATATGGTAACTCTTTTTAAATTAGATATTTCTGACTAAGAATCTGCTAAATGTCTTTTCAGAATGATAAATGGTAGCTGGAACATTTTGTCAAATGTCAACTGTCTATTGTCTATTTTTTTGACTACGGGCTACTTTCGGTCTGACCTTCGGTACTGACCTAAGTGCTATTACGCCACACCCATCATCCTTCACCCAACTTCCTACTTCCATCTTTAATGCCTCCAATTCCCCGCCAGCTGGCGGGTTAGGGGGCTTAACTCTTCTTCCTCTCTTCTTTCCGTCTCTGAATCTCTTCTTTAATCATAGAAAATTCTCTGCTGCTTTGCCCTGCCACTGAAGTATTTTCTTCAGCTCTTCTGAACAAATATGGCATTACTGATTTTACTGGACCATAAGGTACATATTTGGCTACATTATACCCCTTATCTGCCAAGTTAAATGAAATGTTATCACTCATCCCATAAAGTTGAGCAAAATGTACTCTCTCATCATTAGGCTGAATACCATGTTTATCCATCGTATAGGCTAAGAAATAATTGCTATACTGATTATGGGTTCCATTAAAAACATATATTCTTTCTAAATTCTCCACACAATATTCTAAAGCTGAATTGTAATCAATATCTGTTCTTTCCTTTGATATTTGTATAGGATTTGGATAACCCATTTCCTCTGCTCTATCTGCCTCTTTTTCCATATATGCACCTCTTACTAATTTGGCTCCAATGTAATATCCCTTTTCCAATGCTCTTTTGTGTGCTTTTTTAAGATTATCAAACATATCAGCACGATACATTTGGTAGGTATTGTAAACGATGGCAGTTTCTTTATTATATTTTTCCATCATTTGATAAACTATCTCATCAATAGGATCTTGTAGCCAGCTTTCTTCAGCATCAATCAATATTCTAACATTATTGTCATAAGCTGCTTTACATATTTTTTCTATCCTTTCCTTATCTTTTTGATGGATTACTTTCTCTTTTTCAGTCAGTTCTTTACCAGCTTGAATTTTCGTGAAGATTTTACCTAATGATACTCCTGAAGGTTTGAAAACACAAAATGGTAGATTATCATCATTGGCTGCACGATCAATAGTCTTTAGGACTTCATTCATTGTTTTGTCAAATCCCTTCTCGGTTTTAGCACCTTCAACTGAATAATCTAGTATAGTTCCTATTCCGTGAGAAGACAATTCATCGATAGTTCCTTGACTATCTTTAATAGAAATTCCTCCACAAAATTGATCGTATACGGTCCAATAAATAATTTTGCTTATCGGCAAATGCAAAGCAAAGCCTAATTTCACAAAAAATTTACCAATTGCTACTAACCATCCTTTACCCATCAGAGAGAAAAGCCAATATGCTTTTCTTAATTGTTTATCTGACTTACTAGTAAATGCAATGGATACATCATCAAAAATCGGGTTTGTAGTTACTTCCATAAAATTATATTAAGTCCGCAAATATAAGGAAAACGAAGTCACTTGCTTTTTGTTAAATTGATTAACTTGCAACTTTTTATAAAATATTTATGAAGATTAAAAATTGGTATTCAGGCGGTAAACCTTGGGTGATAGCGGGACCCTGCAGCGCGGAAACAGAAGAACAACTTTTAGAAACCGTTGAGCAGTTGGTTAAGAATGGATTCACCACCATTAGAGCAGGTGTATGGAAGCCAAGAACTCGACCAAACAGCTTTGAAGGAGTTGGGAAAGTAGCTTTTCCATGGATTAAAAAAGCAAAATCACTTCATCCCCACATTCAATTTGCAATTGAAGTAGCTTCAGCTGAGCATGTGGAATTAGCCTTGAAAAATGATATCGATATTCTATGGGTAGGTGCTCGTACCACTGTCAATCCATTTAATGTGCAAGAAATAGCTGAGGCAGTTAGAGGGGTAAAAGACAAACCCATTTTAGTGAAAAACCCCATTAATCCGGATTTGGCATTGTGGATGGGTGCTTTAGAAAGATTTGATGCAGTAGGCATTGAAAAATTAGGCGCAATTCACAGAGGGTTTTCTACATATCAGGAAAGCATTTACAGGAATATTCCGCTTTGGCAGATTCCAATAGAATTGAAATCTCGCTACCCTGAGTTGCTCTTGATAAACGATCCTAGTCACATTGCAGGAAAAAGGGATCTGCTTTTTGAAATTGCTCAAAAAGCCATGGATTTGCAGTATGATGGATTAATCATAGAATCCCATCGTTCACCAGATGATGCTTGGAGTGATGCAGCTCAGCAACTGACCCCGAATGCTTTAAAGGAAATGCTAAGCCACATTAAAATCAGAGAAAAAAGTTTTCCCAATAAGGATTTTAAGAATGAATTGGAAGGCATAAGAGATCAAATAGATGAAACTGATAAAGAATTATTGGAGGTTTTATCGAGAAGATTGGAGTTGGTAAAAAAAGTAGGGCAATATAAAAAAGATAAAAATGTTGCTATATTTCAACTGGAACGTTGGAATAAAATAATAGAAAACCGTCCTTTATGGGGCAAAAAGCTGAATTTGGATGCTGAATTTGTGAAATCCATCTATCAGGATATTCATGATGAATCCATCAGAATTCAAACCGATATTTATAATAATGAAGAATAAAAAGAAAGTTTATACACTTGGTCCGAAAGGCTCTTTCCACCACCTAGCATGTGTTAAATATTTAGGAGGGCAACAAGAAATTGAGTTTTGCGAAAGCTTTGCGGGGGTTTTCGAAGCCGTAAGAGCTGGACATTTAGGATGGATTGCATTATATAACAGCTTGGCTGGCATAGTAGAAAATCATGAGGCTGAAATCGAAAAGAACTTCACTTTGTTGGATGAAATGGATTATGAAGTAAAATTATGTATTTGTTCAGCCCCGGGAACTAAACTAAAGGATTTAACCAAACTCTATTCACATGAAAAAGCTTTTGGGGAAAGCAAGCGATTTATATCTGAAAAATTACCCAAAGCTGAATTAATTAAATGCTCGAGTACTTCACATGCGGCTCAGAAAGTGGCTCAAGAAAAAGAGCAAAATTCAGCGGCTATATGTCATGCTGAAACGGCTAAGTTCTATGGTTTGGAAATTTTAGCTAATATTCCGAACAAGAGGAAGAATGAAACTAGTTTTGGGTTGTTTGTGGGCTAAGAAAAGTTAGTATTTAAACTTTCTGACTAATTTTTCTTTTATATATATTTTTACCCACTCTATTTATATGATCAAGAAATTCAGGATTCTTAATTTTATGATAAATTGATAGATCAAACTTATAGGGTAACATTAAATCATCTAAATCAAACTCAATTTGATTTATTAAGCTTAAGTCAATTTCATCGCCAATTAAAGAAATATCAATGTCGGATGTGGATTTATAATTACCCATAGCTCTTGAGCCATAAAGCAGTGCTTCTTCAATTTGAGGGTAATTTGAAAAAACAGACTTTATGTTGTAAATATCTTCTTTTGTTAAACCTGAATTTTCCATTTAAAACATTTTTCCTTGTTCCCCACTTCTTTTAGATTCCATATTTTTTTGGAATTCCAAAAATGCTGGATAATAATCATTTAATATCCTATGATTAATCACTACCCAACTGAATGAGTTCTTTGATTGAGTCACCATAGTATTTAGTTTATTTTCGATTAAAAATTGCTGGTTTAAAAAGTGTTATCGAAAATAAAAATAATATTTGAACGGCTAGAAAATATTGAAGAATAAATACGAGTGTAAATTGAAATATTATCAAATTTAACAAACATTAAATATTCCTAAAATCATCCTTAAAGCATTATTTTACATGAAATTCTGTTCTGAAGACTTAAACCAAATAATAAAAGCTAACGAACGTTAGATAAGTTCATTTTTACGATTTTTTGAAAATATTTTAGAATTTTATTTTGTTTTAAAAAACCAGCACTCTACATTTGAAACATGATACACACACAAGGACGATTTTATTTTTACTTTTATTTTATCCCGCTCAGGCGAGTCGGTCCTTGTTATGCTATGTAATTACTAAACTAAAACATACTTCAAGCCCGGTTCGCAAGAGTCGGGCTTTTTTTTGTCCAAAATTTAAAACAACAGAAAAATGAACACATTGAAAATGAAAGATTGGGGACTGGGTCTCGGAAAACATGTAGTCATAGCTGGACCTTGCTCGGTAGAAACAGAAAAGCAAATAGATGACCTTTGTAACAGCTTTGAGCGCGAACCGCAAATCGGTATGTTCCGTGCTGGAGTTTGGAAACCCCGCACCCGCCCTGGAAATTTCGAAGGCTTGGGGGAAGAAGCTTTGCCCTGGCTTCAAAAAGTAAAAAGCAGATTACATATTCCAGTATGTGTGGAAGTAGCCAATGCAAATCATGTAGAAGCTGCTTTAAAACACGATATTGATGTTCTTTGGATAGGTGCCAGAACTACTGTAAATCCATTCTCTGTACAAGAAATTGCAGATTCTCTTAGAGGAGTGGACATCCCCGTAATGGTAAAAAACCCCATTAATCCTGATTTAGCTTTATGGGTTGGAGCATTAGAAAGAATGTATGATGTAGGCATCAATAAATTAGCGGCTATTCACAGAGGATTTGCTGATCCTTATGACAAAATCTACAGAAATAAGCCAAACTGGAATTTGGCCATGCAATTGAAACTGGAACTGCCTGAAATTGAAATCATTAACGATCCAAGTCATATTTCAGGTAAATGGGAAATGGTGCAGTCGGTAGCCCAAAGAGCCCTTAATTTCGGTATGGATGGCTTGATGATAGAAACACATCCAAACCCGGCTGAGGCTTGGTCTGATGCTCGTCAGCAGTTAAATCCTGAGCAATTATTGACTTTACTGAAAGAAATATCTTTCCGTGAGCGCATTGATTTTGAGAATCAAATTCCTGAAAATTTAAAAGAAATGCGTGATTCCATCGATCATATTGATCAAAAACTAATAGATTTACTTTCTGATCGCTTCCATTTGATAGATCAGGTGGGTGCTTACAAAAAAGCGCACGAATTATCGGTTTATCAAGGTGGAAGATGGAAAGATGTATTGGAAAGCAGAATTAAGCTAGGGACTGAGAAAGATATGAGCGAGAAGTTTATGAAAAACTTGCTGATAGCCATACATGACGAATCCATTAAAAGACAGGAAAAGCAAATTGCTAATAAGGATGTTGAACCTTTAACTATTATATGAGTAAAGTATACTTTAAGAATTTAAGTTATATAAAAGAGCTTTTAGCTTCAGTTGAGCACTCGCAATTGTTTGTTTTAGCGGATGAAAACAGCAAAGAATATTGCTATCCATTAATAAAGGAATATTTAGAGTATCACCAAGTGATTGAAGTTGCATCGGGGGAAAAACATAAAACCTTAGATAGCTGTAATTTAATTTGGAATGCTTTGACCAATGCCAATGCCGATCGGAAAGCTTTATTAATCAATTTAGGCGGTGGTGTGATTACAGACATGGGTGGATTTTGTTCGGGCACTTACAAAAGAGGGATTCGATTTATCAATATCCCCACTACTTTGTTATCACAGGTTGATGCTAGCGTTGGAGCTAAAACAGGTATAGATTTCAATGGATATAAAAATCATATCGGATTATTTTGTGAAGCAGAGGCAGTACTTGTCAATTCCGCTTTTCATCAGACTTTGCCTCATAAACAATTAGTTTCGGGTTATGCAGAAATGCTAAAACACGGTTTGATTGCTGATAAAAAGCATTGGCAAGATTGCCTTGACAATGGAGCTGAGAAGTTTAGTAATGAATTGATTCAGCAATCCGTAAAGATAAAAGAGAAAGTCGTGGAAACAGATCCTACAGAAAAGGGATTGCGGAAGATTTTAAATTTTGGACATACCATCGGGCATGCCATTGAAACTCATTTATTAAATTCTGAAAATGAATTATTACATGGTGAGGCAATTGGTTTGGGAATGATAGCAGAAGCTTATATTAGTAAATCAAAAGGATTATTAAGTGAGCAAGATTACAAAGAAATAGTAGAAGAATTAAGGAAAATTTACAAAAGCCCTACAATCAAAAAAGCCTCTTATGATGAGATAAAAAGGCTTTGTAAACAAGATAAAAAGAATCAAAATGGAGAAATAAACATGAGCTTGCTCAAAAATATTGGTCAAGCGGTCTATGATATTCCTGTTGAAGAGGAACTGATAGACCAAGCACTAAATGAAATATTATAATTTCATTTTCTCGCGAAACGATTTAGCGCTATGAATAGCTGAATCACTTAAGTCGTTTAACCAATCTGAATCCAAATTTTCTTCAGTGTGTCTTTTAATATTTCTCAATCGGTCTGCTACAGTTCTTGTAACTTTTTTACCATTTTTGCTTTTCAAAAGGGCTCCAGCTGCTACTACTGCGACAGCTCCAGCTAAAAATGAAAAAATTGATTTACTCGTTGTACTCATTGTATTTATAATTTAAAGTTGATAGCTTGATAACGCCTAACTTATAAAAACAGTTTAACCTAATAAAGAATATTTTGAATTATTTTATCAATCAATATAAAAATTCTATCAATGATGAGATTTATTCTATCAACTTGCCTAGCTCAAAAAGCGAGTCAAATAGATTATTGATCATGAACGCACTTTCCGGTGGAAAAATTGATATTGACAACCTATCAAGTGCCCGAGATACCCAAACTTTGATCAATCTATTAAAAAACGAAAATGATTTAGATAAATTTGATGTTTTGGATGCTGGAACTGCTATGCGCTTTCTTACTGCTTATTTTTCAGTAGCTACAAAAAAGGAAGTAGTTTTAACTGGGACAGATCGAATGCAAAAGCGCCCTATTGGAATTTTAGTTGAGGCTTTGAATTCAATTGGAGCAGAAATCAGCTATGAAAATGAAGCAGGATATCCACCTTTAAAGATTAAGCCATTTCAAAAGCAAATAAATTCTAAAATATCAATTCCTGGAAATATCAGTAGTCAGTATATATCCGCCCTTTTGATGATTGCTCCCTACCTGCCAAAAGGATTAGAAATCACTATTGAAGCACCTATTTTTAGTAAGCCTTATATCGATATGACATTGGCCTTAATGCAAATATCTGCTATTCAATTTTCTCAAAAGGATAACATCATTTCTATAAAACCTCAAAAATATCAGAAAAGTACTCAGAAAGTAGAATCAGATTGGTCAGCTTCCAGTTATTGGTTTTCGATTATTGCCCAGTCCGAAATTGGGAAAAAAGTGTTTTTGGAAGGATTGAAAAGCAAAAGCTTTCAAGGAGATAATGTCATTAAAGAAATAGCAGGAAATTTTGGAGTAAGTTATAAATTTGAAAAAACTGGTTTACTGCTAGAGAAAATAAATTCCGCTGAAAATAGTCTATTAAAATTAGACTTTAAAAAATGTCCTGATTTAGCTCAGACCGTTTTGCCTTGCGCTGCTTCTTTAAATGTGGATTTGGAAATGACCGGCTTGGAGAGCTTAAGGATTAAGGAAACAGATAGAATTACGGCTTTAAAAAATGAATTATCAAAGTTCAAATGTAAACTTACAGAACCGGAGAAAGGAATTTGGAAGCTAGACAGCTCAAATTTCACAGCAAAAGAAGATATACACATTGAGACCTATGAAGATCACAGAATGGCAATGGGTTTTGCACCTTTAGCCTTAAAAACAGGGATCCATATCAAAGAAATTGAGGTCGTGAATAAATCTTACCCTAGTTTTTGGGAAGATTTAAAATCATTTGGTTTTGAGCTGATCGAGCAATGAGTTGAAATACTGAGGAGCCTTTATCATTCTGCTACCATACCAGCTGAACATTTCGCCATCTACTATAATAAAGTT
>QNXU01000439.1 GCA_003973485.1 Bacteroidota bacterium
TAAAATATAGCCTGAGAAGGCTCTGAAGTACTATAATTATAAAGTAGCTCTTTGTAAATATTTATGCGAGTACTGTCTTCGATACTTTTAGATAATAAGTTCTGAAGACTATCATTTTTATCATTTCCTATTAAAGAAAAGCAATATAAAAGAAATGAGAAAATTAATATTTTTACTCGCATTTAATAAATTTTATATTAATAAATATCAATTTATTATAAATTAACTACCAAAACAATTATATGCATTCAATACTCTTGTTTTAATAATTAAATTAGATTTATTATGCTTTTTCCTCGATGAATATTATTCTTCAGAATACCAATTCCGGAGTCTTACTTCAATTTTACTGTTTTTTTCATTTACCATAGATTTAAACTGCTCAACATCAGCTAACCCTCCTTGACCCCTAAAATGGAATGGATAAACTATGGATGGCTTAAATTCTAACACAGCATCAGATGCCTGTTCAATTGACATGGTGTAGGGTAAATTCATACAAACAAAAGCGACATCAATATTTTTCAATGCTCTCATCTCAGGGATATCTTCAGTATCTCCAGATATGTAAATTTGTTTGTCAGCAATAGTTAAAATGTAACCATTACCTCTACCTTTTGTGTGTCTAGAGTCTGCTGATTCTGGTAAATTATACATAGGTAGGGCTTTAATATCAATCCCTTTGAAAGATGTGCTCTTGTCATTGTTTATGATTTCTATAGATAAGCGGTCAATTCCTTCCATTTGTTTGGCAACAGCTTCAGGTACAATAAAGTGGGAATTGGAAGTGTTAAGTGCTTGTAGTGTTTCTTTATTCAAGTGGTCACCATGAATATCAGTAATTAGTATCAAATCAGCATCCTTTAAGGCTGAAAATCTTTCTGCTCCCCCATACGGGTCCACATATATTGTGAGTCCTTCATATTCCAATGCTAATGTACCGTGAATAATAGGATGAATTTTAATATTTCCTTCTGTAGTCTTAATAATGTCCTGAGAAAATAAATTTGTGCTTAATAATGCGAATACGAATATTAATAGAGTTTTCATAAGTTTTTCTTTTAGAAACCATTTGCTTTGAATTATGTTAAACCATTCATCATATTTTCCATTTAATTGGGATTTAAATATTTAACATCACAAATATTTTATTTTGATATTGAATATCAGATAGATAGATTTTCTCTTTCAGTTGCGCAATAGGCTCTATTTAAATCATTATACGTTCATTTTTATCGCAATCATAACAATAACAATTCACTTTATCTTTTAATAAGCCCGATTTCAAGATTGATTTATTCAAAAGGGCACGAACACTTTCCTGAATTCCTTCTGTAATACTAGGGTGGGGGTGAACACACTCAGCCAATTCTTCAATCCCTTTATTCATACTGATAAGTAATGCTACTGCTTGAATGGCCGTTGAAGCTTGTTCTCCTACAACTCTCATTCCCAATATCTTCATTTCATCGTCATTTGTGACTAATAATTTAATGAATCCTTGCGTGTTTCTTTTTGCGACAGCTCGTGCAATAGTGGAATAATCTGTAGTGACTACCTTATAATTCAATCCTTTTTCTTGAGCAGTTTTTTCATTGTATCCAACACCAGCTACTTCAGGGTTGAGAAACATAATGGTACTTATGTTTTCATATACTAGCTTTTTCTTTGGTGTCCCGAATATTTTTTCTACCGCATATCTGCCTTCCAATTCCCCAACATTCACTAGATTAATATCAGCTGTAATATCGCCTACTGCATATATATTTTTAACCGATGTTTTAGTGTCATCATCTTCAACACCTCTTTTTCCCATTTTAACTGGAACAGCCTCTTTCCATAAATTTTCATAATTAGGAACTCTACCAACTGAAACTAAAGCTTTATCCACTTCGAAGGTTTCTTGATGTCCATCAGAAAAATCTAATTTATAAACTACTTTTCCATTTTTTCTTTGCATTTCAGAGAGGGAAGAGTTTCTATGGATGTGTACTCCATGTGCCTCTAAGTTTTTTTCTATAACTGCAACCACATCAGGATCTTCGAAAGGGAGAATACTATCGCCTTTATCAATCAAGTAAACTTTGGTTTGTCCAAATCCTGAAAAGATAGTGGCATATTCACAACCTACAACCCCTGCACCCACTATAACCATGCTTTCAGGGAAATCATCCAATTGTTCAATTCCATCACTTGTTAAGATATGTTTTTCGTCAATTGGGATATTGGGTAAGTATCTAGGTCTACTTCCAGTAGCAATAATGATATTTTCCGTTTCAAATGCTAATCTTTCATTTTTGGTTTCAACTTCTACTAAATGTTCACTTATAATGGAAGCATTACCTTCAATGAAATCTATATATGATGAGTATTTTGAATTTTTTTGAAGTTCAAGAAGATGGTCTGTAAGTAAATCAACCCTTTCTTTTACCGCACTTTTTACTTCTGCCTGTATTTCTTTCCACACTGCTTTGGGAGGCTCCAAATGATATCGATCCAAATTTTTACGGAAGGCTAACATATCTTGTGAAAGCTCCCACAGTGTTTTTGATGATAAAGCACCATTTGTAATACCTGCACCACCTAAGGTGTTTTTTTCGATTAGTAAGGTTTTCTTTTTTAAATCTACCGCTCGCATAGCAGCAGCATAACCGGAAGGCCCCGCTCCAATAATTATTAAGTCATATTGTTCCATAAAACTTACTTTATTTAGATAGCAATATAAAAAGTTTCAAGGAAATGATAGTATTTTATTAAGGATTATGAAAGATAGATGGAATATTGCAATCCCACGGTCTGACGGGTAATGAAAAGTTTTTCGAGAAAGGTTAATTTTACTAAAGCAATGCTCTTTAAACATTGCTCTAATCCCGTCTGACCGTTTTGTTGTCAGCCTAAGAGCAAGATAATCAGTTTATTGGATTGTTGTGCTATATGCGTCAGACGGTTGGAACCGTCAGACACTGGGCTAATGGATTTAGGTTATGCTTCAGATGGGGTCTTTTCTCACGGTCTGACGGGTCATGAAATGTCTTTTAAAAAGGTGAATTTCCCTATATAACAAATTTTAATCAGGGTTCAATTCCCGTCTGACCGTTTTGTTGCCAAAATTAGAGAATCAGGGGTGGCTAGCCTGTGCTATTTGCCTGAAAAGTTTTGAACCGAGATACTCAAAGGGTTAGCTTTATTCTTTAAACTATAGGAAACCGTCAGACACTGGACCCGCAACCCCAAAACAAAAACTGCCATGAGAATTTAATCCCATGGCAGTGTAAATTTAACTTAACTGAAAAAACTATTTTTAAACCTTAGATAAATTAGGTTTTGGTGCCCCTGCCATAATTTCATCATTAGCGAAATCTTCAAATTTCTTGAAGTTTTCGTTGAATTCACCAGCTAGTTTATTAGCCATTTCATAATAACCTTTGTCATTTTTCCATGTTTCTCTAGGGCTTAAAACCTCAGAAGGAACGTCAGGACAAGTAGCAGGTATCGCACAACCAAATATAGAATGATTTCTATATCCTACCTCATCCAAACCGCCATTCAAGGCTGCTGTTATCATAGCTCTAGTGTATTTCAACTTCATTCTTGAACCAACTCCGTAAGGGCCACCTGACCAACCTGTATTGATTAACCAAACGGTAACTTTCTGTTCGTCCATTTTCTTTCCTAACATTTCCGCATATTGCGTTGGGTGTAAAGGAAGGAAAGGTGCTCCAAAACAAGCACTAAAAACGGTTTGTGGTTCCGTTATACCCGCTTCAGTTCCTGCAACTTTAGCTGTATATCCTGAAATAAAGTGATACATAGCTTGACCTTTTGAAAGCTTTGATATTGGAGGTAAAACACCGTAAGCATCGCAAGTCAAAAAGAATATGTTTTTAGGGATGCCACCTATAGAAGGAGAAACAGCATTATCAATATGATGAATAGGGTAGGCTGTTCTGGTGTTTTCAGTAACCTCCGTATTTTCATAATCAACAGTTCTTGTGCCAGGGAAAAAACGAGTATTTTCTACAATGGCTCCAAATTTAATGGCTTTATAAATTTGAGGTTCTTTTTCTTCTGTTAAGTCAATGGTTTTAGCATAGCAGCCACCTTCAAAGTTAAATACACCATTTTCAGTCCAGCCGTGTTCATCATCTCCAATCAAGCCTCTGTTTTCATCAGCAGAAAGTGTGGTTTTACCAGTGCCTGATAAGCCAAAGAAAATTGCAGTATCACCATCTGCTTTTTCACTCATATTGGCAGAACAGTGCATTGAAAGCACATTATGTTCAGTAGGTAATGTGTAATTTAAAACGGAGAAAATTCCTTTTTTCATTTCACCAGCATAACCTGTACCACCAATTAAAATAATATTTTTAGAGAAATTGATAATGGCAAAATTTTTCTGACGTGTTCCATCCACTTCTGGGTCAGCTTCAAATTCAGGAGCATTAATAATTGTAAAGGTAGGTTCGAAAGTTTCCAGCTTATATTTTTCTGGTCTTAGGAACATATTATAGCAAAACAAATTATGCCATGCCTGAGTGTTTACAACCCTTAAATTTAAACGATAAGTTTTGTCAGCTCCAGCATAGGCATCTCTAACATAAACTTTTTTGTTCTCGAGGAACTTGAGCATTTTTTCATGAAGTGCATCAAATTTTTCGGAATCAAAAGGAATGTTAATATCGCCCCACCATACGGAGTCTTTTGTTTTATCATCTTTTACAATGAATTTATCCTTTGGAGAACGACCAGTAAATTTACCAGTATCACACATCAAAGCTCCTGTATCCGTAAGAACTCCTTCATTGTTGGCTAAGGCATGCTCAGTTAATTCAGCAGGACTGAGGTTCCAATAAGCTTCAGCTACATTTTTTAAACCCAGGCTTTCTAAACCAGATTTAGCGGATTTTAATCCAAATTCCTTCATATTTTTATATTTTGCTAGATATAACTTGGTTTGGTTGGCAAAGTTAAAGAATTTACTTTGCTTAAAAAGTAATTTTTCAATCATTTACAAATGTTTAGATAGTGTAAAAAATACACTTTCTATAGAAAAAAAAGCCGATTTTCACTTCTGATTTGTTTTAATGAAATGCCCGTATTAGATTTAGCATTTCAATTTTCAAAATAAAGTTAACTTTTAGATAATATGAATTCCGAAAAAACTTTTTTTGGCCACCCAAGAGGATTGGCAACCTTATTCTTCACTGAGTTCTGGGAACGCTTTAGTTATTATGGCATGCGTGCCCTTCTAGTTCTTTTTCTGGTGGACTCTATCGAAACGGGAGGCTTTGGATTAGATGATAAGTCGGCAAATGCTATTTATGGACTATACACCATGTTTGTTTATTTGCTAGCATTACCTGGCGGTTGGTTAGCTGATCGTTTTTTCGGATTACAAAAAGCAGTATGGTATGGAGGAATTATTATAGCATGCGGGCATTTTTCCATGGCTATACCTACGGAAGAATTCTTCTTTATTGGATTGATTTTAATTGTAATCGGAACTGGTTTATTAAAACCCAATATCAGTAGTATAGTTGGAGGACTTTATAAAGATGATGAACCAGCAAGAAGAGATGCTGGTTTTTCTATTTTTTATATGGGTATTAATTTAGGAGCTGTTATTGCACCATTAATTACTGGTTATTTAGGAGAAAGCATTAACTGGCATTTAGGCTTCGCAGCTGCAGGTGTTGGAATGTTGTTAGGGGTAATTCAATATAGAGTATCATCGAAATCTTTAGGTAATATAGGGGCTCAACCAGAGGGGTTTGATCCGGCAAATGAAAAGCAGATAGGTTTCAGAAAAAAAGTGAAGCTGGGATTATTCGGATTTTTAGCTTTACTGATGATTCTCGTGTTAATGACCACTTTTGGCTTTTTAAATATTGATGTAGTAAGTGTTGCTAATGTAGCCTTCTATGTAGTGGCGGCTGTATTAGTTTTGTTTTTTGTAGCAATCTTTCTATTTGGCGGATTAAATAAAGACGAAAAGAAAAAAATATGGGCTATTGCTATCTTATTGATTTTCTCTGCTATTTTTTGGTCTGGTTTTGAACAAGCTGGTTCTTCATTAAATTTATTTGCTGAAAGATATACAGATCGATTTATTGGTGGTTGGGAAATGCCTGCTTCTTTCTTGCAAAGTATTAATCCTACTTTTATAATTATTTTATCGCCTGTTTTTGGTTGGTTTTGGATTCAATTAGCTAAACGAAATTTAAATCCTAGCATCCCCTTAAAATTTGCATTTGGACTAATCTTTTTAGGACTTGGTTTTGCTACTATGGTCATTGCTTCTTATATGCTTTTATCTGCAGATAAAGTATTGCCAACTTGGTTATTAATAACTTATTTTCTTCACACCACTGGGGAATTATTCTTGAGCCCTGTTGGATTGAGTGCTGTAACAAAATTAGCACCTAAACGATTGGTTGGGCAGATGATGGGAGCCTGGTTTATGTCTGTTGCATTTGGTAATTTAATTGCAGGATTAGTGGCAGGAGAATTTGATAAGAATGCTATTGCGGAGAATCCGAGTTTATTACCCGAAATTTTTCAATTCATAACTATTTTTATTGTAGGGGCAGGTATAGTGGCGTTGATATTTACTCCATTAATTAGAAAATTAACGGGCAATGTGCATTAAATAAAATCAGTATATCATTTTATTATTATATTTTTTCAGAAAATAATTGTAATTTGACCGAGAATACTTTATTTCCATTTGGTTAAGATGTTAGACACCATAAATAAATTTAAAAATCTTTCTGACAGCGAAGAATTATTGCTGGCCTATCAGGGGAATATAACTGATAGCCTGACCAATAATTTATTAGCCTTAGCTGAAAATAAATTAGCTATGGTTGAATATAATTCGCGTATAAAAAAGAAGGTGTTTAATATTTTAGTAGAGGTGCTACAAAATATTTACCATAATCAAGACGAAATTAAAGATTCTTCAGAATCATTTCAAGATATAATGGTTATGGTGATAAAAAATAGTACTTCTTATGAAGTGATTTCTGGAAATTTTATAAAGCAAAATAATATAGAGCACCTTAAAAAGCGCATTGAAGAAATTAACCAACTTTCAAATGATGAACTTAGAGCTAAGTATAGAAGTAAGTTAGATGAAGGCGTATTTACCGAAACTGGCAGGGCGGGTCTGGGTATAATGGATATGGTTAGGAAGTCCGGTCAACCTTTACAATTCGGGTTCAAATCAATTAATGATGAATATGCTTATTTCAGTTTGCAAGTGAATATAAAATATTAAGAAAAAACACTATGGAATCTTATTACTTAGAGGCAACACCTAAGACACCTAAACTTGATTTCAATCCTGATGCTGAAACATTTTTGATATCAGGTAGGTCAATCCCAGAGAATTCTATCGAGTTTTATAAGCCATTGCTCGATTGGTTAGATAAATATGTTAATAATCCTTTAGATTCAACTATTTTTGAAATTAAATTGGAGTACTTCAATACTAGCTCATCAAAATGCTTAGTTGAAATTTTCAGAAAACTAGAGAAAATTCACGATAATGGAAAGAAGGTTGTCGTTGAATGGTATTTTGATGAAGAAGATGAGGATATGGAAGAATCAGGTGAGGATTTTAAAGAAATTATTAAAATCCCATTTAACATGAAAGAGATAAAAGAGGATTAATAGTATATGGCAAAAAACTTTACCCAGTCCGATGTATTTCAAGCAGAAATTGATTTCCTGAATGAGGTGCGTGCCTTAGCAGAGGATGATGGTATTCCGGCTGAAAAGGTAAAGGAAAATTATAAATTATTATGTGATAAATATGATCGTCTGATTGGTGAAGCTAAGCTCTTGACATCTGTAAGTGATCGTTTGCATGCAAAGTTAAATGAAGCAAATGAAAAACTTAAAAAGCAATCTGATGAAATCAACAAGATTAATGATGATTTAAAAGTTAATAATCAATTACTTCAAGATACAATTGATCAGTTAGTAAAGGCTAAAGTAGGGCGAAAAGCTTCTTCTATCGTACTCTTGATAGCCATTATTTTATTCATTATCTCTGAAGGTGTTCTTGAGCCTTTTGTTGAAGAAAGAGTAGGAAATACTCAAGTTGGGTTTCTATTTAAGTTAGGAATAGCAGTGTTGCTAAAACCAATAGATGTTGTAGTAGAGCGCTATATGATGAGAAGAGCACTTAATAGAAGGCAACAAGATTAGAATGTTGGGCATGGAATAAATTTCTTTTTCCTTTTCTTCTTTAAAGTTGCTTCAAAATCAAAAATAATTGAAATTTCATGCGCCCCTCCTGAAGCTCCACCCAATTCTGACAATGTGAAATCATAGCTATATCCTGCTTGAAATTCATTGAAAATTAAACCAAACATAAAGACTAAAGCATCTCTATCGTATAATTCTCTGTTTGGGTCACTTTTCCCAAATGGGATTCCTCTATACCATAAACCTGCTGAAATTGGGTCATAATGCCAATTGAAGCCAATGTCTAATTGATCATTTATGCCCTGTTTTTTGTAAACAAAAGAAGGAGCTATACTAGAGGTGTTTTCAGCACCTTGAGGACCTCTGTACAAAGGAATTCGAACGCCTCCATGAAAGCTTATTTTCATATTTAATGGATTGGAATCACCGAGTAATGACATATCTGGCTCAGTTATATGATGTAATGCAAAACCACCCCACAATGCTTTGCTGTAAACCAGCATACCGCCTGAAAAATCAAAATATTGGATATTCTGAATATTACCTAATTCAGAATCAAAAGATACATTTCTATCGTCCAATAATTGATCTCCTAAGGTTAATCCATTTTGATTTAGGCCAGTAAAGTTATAAGCAAATTGAATACCCGTGCTTATGACAAGATTTCTATTGATAGAAGCCCTGTAAGAGTATAAAAAACTAGCATTGGTATTGCCTAAATTCCCAGAACCAGCTACATCACGGGTAAGCATCATTCCAAATCCGCTATTTAAATGATCTAAATTATAATCATAAGATAATGCATGGGTTTGGTAAGCCCTAGGCAAACTAGGCCATTGAATACGAGTGTTTAATGCAAATCGATGCATTTTCCCTAAGCCTGTAAATGCGGGATTAAGGTATAATGGGGCTTCATGATATTGGGAAAATTGAAAATCTTGAGAATGAGATTTGAATACATTCACAGATGATAATAGACAAATCAATAAAAAGAAATGTACAAAATATGATTTGAAAAATTTATTTGTCATTCATTTAAATTTTATATACCAAAATCAGAGCTTATGAAATTACCTAATTAAAGTAATATCACCAATCTTAGTTTCCCTTCTTCCATTTTCATAGACTAATTCTAGTCGATAAACATAAACGCCCTGAGGCATTAATACTCCATTATAATATCCATCCCAGCCTTCAGTTCTATCATTACTTTCAAATAATAATTCACCCCATCTATTGTAGATTTTCATATTAAATTGAGATACTCCTTCTACTTTTGGTAAGAAGATATCATTTTGTATTGGGTTTGAACTTGCAGTACCAGGACCAGCCCTGCTAGGAGTAAAGGCATTTGGAACATCTGATGCTCCTCCTAAAATTACCTTTACCTGAGAGCTCAATGTCATGGAGTCAGTGCATCCTGTTTCAGTATTAATAGCAATTAAAGTAATATCATAAATCCCACTATCTGGATATGCATGAATTGGCTCTTCCTCGAATGACTCATTTCCATCCCCAAACTTCCAGATGTATTCATCTGCTCCTTCACTTAAATTAACAAATCGAACCTCTTCTCCAGTAAATACCTGCCTATACTCATCAGGAATAGTAAAAGAAGCTGTGGGTGTTTCATTTACTACTATAAATTCCTCTTTTATCATTTCAGTTCTCTGCCCTGTTATATTATTAGCAGATAAAGTAACGGTATAAGTTCCCGGATTTCGATAGATATGTGTTGGATTTTCTACGGCTGATACGCGTTGACCATCTCCAAATTCCCATTGATAACTTGAAGGGTCAGCAAATTGTGTAAGATTTTCAAACTCCACTACTAGAGGTAAACATCCTTCAGTTGGAGTTGCATTAAAATCTACAATAGGAGGGATTGCTCCAATTGTTACGGATGTTTGGTAGGTGTCCGTACATTGACCATTTGTAGCGGTCATTCTTATTACAAAAGTACCAAAAGTTCCGTATTCATGAGGTGCTGGATCTACTTCGGTTGAGGTAGTTCCGTCACCAAAATCCCACTCATATTCCCATTCATTTTTATTTGTAGTTGTATTTGTAATGCTAATAGTGCTTTCTGGAAGTACCATTTCCTCTGGGTTTGCTTCAAAACTTGCTTCCAGCTCAGGGTACACTTCTTTTAATGCGCTGCCACTAACAGTTCCTGTGCAACTTTCTGGTGAATTACTATCAACTACGGAAACAAGTGAGTAGGTTGTGGTAATAGTCGGGAAAACGGGCTCAAAATGTCTGTTGAATGCTGTTGTGAAAGTGAAATTTTGATTTCCATCTGTATAGGTTATAGTCCATGGTCCAACTCCTGATTGATCAAAAATCAACTCTGTTTCCTCACCATAACAAGTAACATCATTTCCTGATATTTCGGAAGTAGGTAAATTATTTACATTAATGCTCACAGGACCGCCTAGGCTATTTCCTGAACATCCTCTATTGTCTATTAATTCTATAACTCTATAAACGGTTGACATCTCAGGAGATAAGGTAACAGATTGTCCATCTTGAAGATTATTATATTCTAATGTATCCTGATTAGCCGTGATTAAAACATCAAATGGAGCATCACCAATAAAATTAAATGTAATAGGACTACTTTCGCCAAGACAAATAGTGTTATCCCCTTCAATTTCCACAATTGGACGGTCATAAGAAGTAATAGTAGCAGTTCCTGAAATATCTCCTGTACAATTTGGAGTGTTAGAATCCCTTACATCAACTAATGTGAAATTGGTTGTGCCAGTATTAGGGAAAACTTCAAAATTATGAACATAAGTGTCATTTTCTGGGTCAAAATCAGATGGTGGAGTTATGTTTGGAATAGTAAAAGTATTGTTGCCATCTGTGTAACGAACTGTCCAAGGTGCATAGCCTGTTAATTCTAAACCTAATTCTACACTTTCATTTGCACAGATATCATTATAATTTCCGAATATATTAGCTGTTGGTTTTGGGTTAATAACTACCGAAGCGGAACCTTCAACTGTTCCACTACAAACTGGCGTGTTACTATCTGTTACGGAAACTAATTCATAAGTGGTATTTACTTCTGGGCTAACTTCTAACTGATAAACAGGAGAACTGATGTTTTCTATTGTGTAATTTGAATTTTGATCAGTATAAACTACCTCCCATGGTCCTACACCTGTTAAATTGATGAAAAGGTTAGTGCTGCCATCTTCACATATAGTGGCATCACCTGAGATGCTAGCCGTTGGTGCAAAATTTACATTCACAAAGGCATTTCCACTTACGTTGGCTGCATTACAATTAGGATATTGTCTATCAATTACATCTAGCACGAAATAATTTCGCGATTGGGTAGGGGTTATGGTTTCAATATGTCCGTCATTAATGTTCTCTAAAGTGTCATTTTCTACTCCATCACTATAGATTACATCAAAACCCTGACTACCTTCACCACTTAAATCAAATATTAAACTGGTTTCATCCCCTGGACAAATTGTATTGGGACCGTTAAGACTTAAGGAAACAGAAGGGCCTGAAAGCACTCTAACTGGTAGAACACTTGGCGCACCAATACAACCATTATCATTTATTTCGCTTACTGATATATCTCCTGAGAATGAGCTAAAATTAATTTTAACTTGATTTCCATTTGCATTTTGAGAACTTATAAATGCTCCAAGCGGTAATTGCCAATTGTAGGTAGAACCTAAGTTGTGAGGAATACTGTAAACTACCTCTTGTTGGAAACTACAAACTTCATTTGGTCCTGTTATAGCTGGAGTTGTGAATTCTGGATAGACTGTTATTTCTGAAATACTTGAAGTATCTGAGCAATTTCCAAGATCAGAAGATACAATGTGTCTGATTTCATATATTATATCACTTCCCGTATTGTTTTCAAATGTATCAGAAGTAGACCCATTGGCTTCACCGCCAGTTATTGTATTCCAAGTACCAGAACCTTGAATTCTTCTTTGGTAAATATAATTTCCTGTTAAACCAGTCCCTCTTGAGGAGCTAGTAAAGTTAACTTCGAGTGGTGAACAGCCTTCATCTATATTTTGAAAAAATAATGCTTCTATTCGAGGGTAAAGCTGGATGTTTACCGTTTCGTTTAATATACAGCCATTATTTGATTCGGCTGTTACGGTCACCGTGTAGTTATCAGTTCCAAAGTAGCTTAATCTATTATTGAAAATATGTGTTTGATTAGCTGTAGAGGTTGTGGTTAATGGAGTAGTTCCATCACCCCAATTCCAAGTAAATTCAGTGCCAGCAGGGATATCTACATTGTTTAATTCAAATTCAAATTGATAGTCGCCATTTTCATCTATTTGGCATAATGGGCTATTAACAACACTTACCTCAAAATCAGGAGAAGGGAAAACGGTAATCTCTTTAATAGCTGCAGTATCTCTACAACCCCCTTCACCTTGCACTACATACAATATTTCCCAAATATCTGTGTCGATTGTATTATTTTCGAAAAGCTCAGTAAGCATTCCTGAAGAAGAAGGAGTTGCATTAAATGAATTCCATGTTGTTTCTCCCTGTAATCTTCTATAGTATTCATGTCCACCAGAAATATTTGTTCCCAATGATGCACTGGTAAAAGTAACATTTAATGGGTCACAACCTTCCTCGGTACTTGCATTGAATTGAGCTTGTAATCTTGGATAAAGCTCAACGGTATCAGAGACACTGAAAGTACAATTTTCAAGTGTTTCTGCAGTAAGTGTAACAATGTAGCTATCATTACCAAAAAAACTTGCTCTATTACTGAATTCATGATTCACTATGGTATCTTGATCTGTAGTTAAACTTTGACCATCGCCCCAATTCCAAGTAAAGCTTGTGCCAGCAGGAACATTTAAGGAGGTTATGTCAAATTCAAATTCATAATTTTCTTGACAAGCAGGGTTAGGAGAGATGATATCAAAATCAAGATTTGGCTCTTGGAATACTCTTACGGTAACTGTTGAGTCATTCGTGCACCCAGCTAATGATTTTGCAGTTACAGTAATATCAAAATCAATATATGGATCAGTTGTATTGATTAAATCAGGAATTGTTACACCATTTAACTGGCTTCCATCTCCAATATTAGTGGTGCTATCGAAGTAGATTGAATTATCAGAAGTATTCACAACTTCATAGGAAAGAATAAAATCTTGCCCAGAAGGGATAGTAGATGCTCCGATTAAATTTACTGAAAGTGGAGAGCATCCTTCAGTTATATTAGTTCTAAAATTAGCTGTAGGCGTTTCGTTAATCCCTAAAGAAATAGGAGGGTCTGATGCCACATCGCATGTGCTAGGTAATAAAGCATTTAATCTGATTTCATAATTGGCGGAATCAGTGAATTCATATTCAAAAATATTAGCTGTTGAATCTCGGAAATCTGAATTAAGAGGAAGGCTAGCACCATCAATAACAGTGGAATCATTGATATCCAGATTTTTAATAATCAACTCCCATTCAGTTCCTGCAGGTACTGGGTCTTCAGTCTTGTTTACAAACCCAAATACTGATGGAGCACAGAATTCATTTCCTACAGTATCTAAAACTATATCAATATCATCTTTAGGAAGAATAGTATCATTAAAAGGATCAGAAAGATCGCTTTGGCAATTGAATGGATTCTCCGTTTGTAATCTTACCTCAACATTTACATTTGGGTCTCCATTTTCTGGCCTTAGATAGCTCACCCAAAAATTAACTCCGTCATTTTGAGTAGAAAGTGTATCAGAAGATGGCTCTGCTTGCCAATTGTAGGTTAATAAGCCTGGTTGTTCAGCTTCAAAATAATAGGTTACGGAATCGCAGGTTACTACTGTATCGGAAGGTAAGAAATCAGAAGACGGTTTTGGTAGTACTCTTACTGTTCTTTGTGAATTATTAACGCATACTCCATCAACATAAGGTTGTAAAACGATTGTGTAATTGATAGCTGCAATACTTGGGTATTCATTAGAAAATTCAAATGAAAATTGATCATAATTTGGGTCACTATACTCAATAGTATCTCCACCCAGTAAAGTGGAACCATCGTAGACTTCCCAAACCAAGGAATCCCCAGGATCTAATAAGTTTTCAGTAGGATTATCAATTTGAAAGAAAAACTCAGTAGGAGAACAATATGCTATTAATGGATCATAAGCATTTGTATAGGTGGATTCGTCATAAATGTCAAATCCTGATGCACTACCCGGTAAAACATCCACATCAATAGGGGAGCTAATTACAGAACACCCATTTGCACTATTGGCCACTAATTCAATAGTGTATGTTTCAATGCTGGCTCCATCATTAAAGAAAATGTTTGGTGAGACAAATTCATTGCTTTCACCAGGAGCACCAATTGATCGTGTTACAATAAAACCTAAACTATCAATTTGTAACTCATAAGTTACAGGATCAACTGATGCATCATTAGCTGTTTCGTCAGTGGTATTAGTAAATGTTAATAATGTTCCAGGACATATAGGGTCTCCCGTATAAGTGTCGCCAGCTAAGTTTCCTTCATAATCATTCGTATAGCTAGCCTCTAAATCAGAATTTGGATTGTGGAGAACTTCAACTACATATTGAATAGTATCAGTACATCCACTTAAAGTTTGAACGACTAATGCAACATCATATTGACCAGGTTGGGAAGCGGTTGGTTCTGCTCCATCAGTTCCGTCTAAAAACCTTCTAAAATCATTATTATTGCTAACATCTCTTTCAATATTGAATCCTGCACCAGGATCATAGCTAAAATCCCACATCCATCGATTGATTTCATCACCATTTACCTGTGGACTAATACCGTTGGTTATATTTGCAATATTAAAAAATTG
>QNXU01000312.1 GCA_003973485.1 Bacteroidota bacterium
GAGCAGCGATATGAAATCGCGACATCATAGACTCAAAAGGATTTTCTGAGTCTTTAATTGGAGCCGGTTCGATATAACCCATAGTAGTAATTGTTTTTTTTAAAAACTTTGCGGTAAAATTAAGTATTTGTTAACTGATTTTTACTTTTTCCGGTACTAATGTTGTAAAAATCATTCAAAAAGCATCAAAAAAGCAGAAATAAATGGTGCGGACAACAAAAGTCCGTCAAATCTATCCAAAAAGCCACCATGACCAGGAATAACAGAGCCTGAATCTTTAACTTCAATGCTTCTTTTAAAAAGAGATTCTACCAAATCACCATAAGTACCTGCTATTACAATAATCCCTGCAATGCACAGCCATTGCCAATCCGCAATCTCATCAAAATTTGCCGCCATAATAATGGCAAAAATGTAGGCTAATATGGTTCCTCCTAAAGCACCTTCCCAGGTTTTCTTGGGGGATATTCTTTCAAAAAGTTTCCTTTTCCCAAACTTTACTCCAGCAAAATACGCGCCCGTATCACTAGCCCATTGAATAAATAAGGCTCCAATAATTATCTGAAAACTATAGGAATCATTATAAAACACAGCAATGTGTAAAAGCGCAAAAGGTACCGCAACATAAATGATTCCCAAAAATGTGTAAGCGATATTGGTGAAAGGTTTTTTATCATTCTTTTTATAAAGCTTCACAAAATAAACGGTAGAGGCTATGGGCGCAATCGCGAAATATATTCTAGGATCTAGGTGCTCGGCATGAACCAAAAATGTAATACTGTAGATCGATAAGCCTGTAATGGTTCCCCAAAATTTAAGCGGGAGCATTCCATCTAATCCAACTAACTTATAGAACTCTAGTTGGGTTAAGGCACAAAGAATAAAAAAGACTGCAAAATAGGTCCATTCACTATAAATGATAGCTGAAAGAATAATAGCAACTCCTAATAAGGCCGCTATAATCCTTTGGGTTAAATTATTATATTTATTCAAATTTGATATCATCTTCAATTAGTTTAATCGCACGCATTACCTCATCCACAGCAACCACGATTTCATAATACCCTAGCTGATAGGCAGAATCTTTCTTATCTACAATAATCGCATGCAATTCTTTATCCTGCAAATAATCTTTTACGATTTGTACTTGATAGAGCTTATCTGTTTTATAAACTGTCTTCCAGTTCTTCATTCCTTTTTCACTTCTTTTAGTAAATTTATAAAGTAACGGAAAAACACAAGACAAGCGAATAATCCAATTATTGATACATAAACAGGAACAGCAGTATCCACTTGAGTTGCATCAAAATCATCAATATATTTCGGACCAGCATACATGATAATGACAGCCAATCCATTATTGACAAAATGCGCTAAAATAGGATACCAAATATTTCCTGAATAAAGATATATGTAACCAAAAAGTGCACCTAACATAATTCTAGGCACCACTCCAAAAAACTGTAAATGGAATACTCCAAAAATAATGGCGCTAATCCACACTGCTAAATGTGCATTTCTTGTAGCTGTTTGTAACTTATTTTGTAATAATCCTCTGAAAACCAACTCCTCTCCTATTGCTGGGAAAATTCCAATAATAACTAAAGCAATCAACATTTCTCCAAAGCTATCATAAGAACTAAGTAGCTCAGTCAATTGCATCAGACGATCTTCCATGTTTCTCGCCCATTCTCCAAATCCTTTCATGAATTCTGGAAATTCAATATTCATATTCCATTCGATAATGATGGAATTGAATATCATAAAGGAGAAAGTGGTTAAAACAATTAAAATAGATGGTTGAAAGCCGATATTTTTTTTATTAAAATAAGTTTTCAAGCTCATTTTATCCATTACCTTAATGAAAAAGAGTGCAAAAACAGTAAATCCTAAGAAATGACTTATCCCTTGAGCCACGTACATAAAGATTTTACTTTCAGGTTCAAAAGGTGGTTCTAAAAGTTGCTGACTTTCCATAAAACCAACCCCTGTGACCACTACAGCTATTCCCGTACCAATTAATTGACTGAAAAGATTCCACGCCAAAAACAGCAATACAAGGTAAAAAATTGAAGTCCAAGGATTTTTATGGAGAATTTGTGGGTTGTTATGCTTTAAAGAATTCATATAGTGCGTAAATTTACACCAAAATTAAGATTATCAAATTGGTAAAGATAGGAAACATATCATTAGGCGAATTTCCATTGCTTTTGGCACCCATGGAAGATGTGAGTGATCCGCCTTTCAGAGCAGTATGCAAAGAAAACGGAGCTGACTTGATGTACACAGAATTTATTTCTTCAGAAGGATTGATTCGAGACGCCATCAAAAGCAGGCAAAAACTGGATATTTTCGATTACGAAAAACCCATTGGCATTCAAATATTTGGGGGCGATGAGGAAGCTATGTCCATGGCAACCAGCATCGTAAATGTTACCCAGCCTGATTTAGTTGACATCAATTTTGGCTGCCCAGTAAAGAAAGTCGTAACCAAAGGAGCTGGTGCAGGAGTATTGAAAGATGTGGATTTAATGGTTAAACTTACGGAAGCAGTAGTGAAGGCTACAGATTTGCCCGTAACAGTTAAAACTCGCTTAGGTTGGGATGAAAGTTCGAAAAACATTGAAGAAGTAGCCGAAAGATTGCAAGATGTGGGAATAAAAGCGCTATCCATACATGGCCGAACTCGCCAGCAAATGTATAAAGGTGAGGCCGATTGGTCGCTTATTGCCAAGGTGAAAAACAACCCAAGAATTAATATTCCGATTTTCGGAAATGGAGATATTGACTCTCCTCAAAAAGCTTTAGAATACAGAAACAGATATGGAGTTGACGGACTGATGATCGGAAGAGCTGCAATTGGCTATCCATGGATTTTCAATGAAATAAAACACTATTTCGAGACAGGTGAAATCTTACCTCCTCCTAATTTGGAAGACAGAATTGAAACAGCAAAAAAACACCTTAAATTTTCAGTTGAGTGGAAAGGTGAAAAATTAGGGATTTTTGAGATGAGAAGACATTATACGAATTATTTCAAAGGAATACCTCATTTTAAACCCTACCGCACAAGATTGGTTGAGGGGGAAAACTATCAAGCCGTTTTAGACACATTGGACGAAGTTCAGGAAGTGTTCTCTGGTCAAATAATGGAGAATTTATGAACGAAAAAGAATCAGTAAGCCCTGTCTTAGTTTATGGATTATTAATTTTATTAGCACTAATTTGGGGAAGCTCCTTTATTCTTATTAAAAAAGGACTGCTTGTTTTTTCAGCTGGAGAAGTTGGAGCTATCCGAATTTTCTCTGCTGCTTTAGTTTTAACTCCTTTATCATTACCAAAGCTTAAAAGCTTGAATAAACGCCAGTGGAAGTGGCTGTTTATTTCAGGTATGGTGGGAAGTTTCGGACCTGCTTTCCTATTTGCCTACGCCCAAACTCAGCTAGAAAGCGGAATTACGGGAGTTTTAAATGCCTTGACTCCCATTTTTGCACTTTTGGTTGGCGTAATCTTTTTTAAAGGAAAACTGAAATTAAGAGATAGCCTTGGAATAGCATTAGGATTTGGAGGAACACTTGTTCTGATTGTAGCGGGTTCTGGTGGAGAACTGGGGAACTTTAATTTTTATGCGGTTTTTGTGATATTAGCTACGCTTTGCTACGGTATAAATTTAAACATCATTAAAACACAATTTAGCATTCTTTCCCCAAGAATGATCACGAGCATTTCTTTAGTGTTAATTGCTCCGCTTGCAGGTGGATATTTATTTGGATCAAGCGATTTTGTAAGCAAAATGCAATATGAAGAAGGGGCATGGCTAGCATTGCTTTATATTTCAATATTAGGAGTCATTGGAACTGCTTTCGCTCTAATCCTTTTCAACCGATTAGTTAAACTTACTTCACCAGTTTTTACCAGTTTTGTGACATACTTAATCCCAATAGTCGCAATTGCATGGGGATTATTAGATGGAGAAATTCTAGTATTAGGACATTATATAGGAATTGTACTTATCATTATGGGAGTTGCATTTGCGAATCGGCCAAAAAAATAATATTTGGACGATTCTAATATTAATAAAACATTCCATTGATTTAAATTTAATTAACATTTAGAAAACACTTTATTTATTCGATAAATAGTTTTTGTTTTCAATGAAAGCATTTATTTTTGCCGCAAATTAAACTAACCTATAGTTGTTATGAGTGATAATGAGAAAACCCGATATAGTGCTGATGAGCTAAAAGAATTTGAAGAGCTAATCACTAATAAATTAGATAAAGCCAAAGAAGAGTTAAGATACATAAAATCTACTATCACCCGCTCTGATGATTCAGGAACGGATGGGACTTCAGGTAATGTTAAAGTTTTGGAAGATGGTGCTGACACTATGGAAAAAGAAAGCATGAATCAGTTGGCAGCCCGACAGCAAAAATTCATTACTAACTTAGAAAATGCCTTAGTAAGAATTAAAAATGGTACGTATGGAATTTGCTCAGTTACAGGCAAGTTAATTTCTAAGGAAAGATTAAGAGCAGTACCACACACCACACAATCGATTGAAGCTAAATTAGCTCAAGATAATTAATGGATTTTCTGCTCAACCATATTGAGGCGCTGATTTTCTGTGCAACTTCACCTTTGAAGTTGCAGGAAATTCAGAAATGCTTATCCGAGATGTTTGAAGCAGATGTTCCAAAAGAGGACATAGAGGATGCGTTAGAAAAAATCCTCAAAAAATACGAATCAGATGAATATTCTTTCCAAGTAGAGCATATAGGAGGCGGCTATCAATTTATGACTAAGCCTGCCTATCAAGCTAGTATTGGCATAATGCTCAAGCAGCAATCTAAAAAAAGATTGTCAACCTCAGCCTTGGAAACCCTTTCCATCATTGCTTATAAGCAGCCGATCACAAAAGGAGAAATGGAACAAATAAGGGGAGTGAATTGCGATTACACTGTTCAAAAGTTGTTAGAAAAGGAATTAATTGAAATTAAAGGAAAGGCAGATGCTATAGGAAGACCTATTTTATATGGCACTAGCCAAAATTTCATGGAATATTTTGGCATCAATGATCTAAAAGACTTGCCTACCCCAAAAGACTTTTCTCAAGACGAAAACCAAATAGGAAAAGAAAACGAGGATTAGTCAGAATAGCTTTTCAAGATTGAAATTTAATAAATTTTATAGTTTAAAGCTTTAAATATAAACTTACAGATTCCTACCTCAGAATTGAGTCTTGTATAAATTTTAACAAGGAGTTGAAACCAAATCATACTTAATCAAATTTTCGTATATTAGCTAAGTAGTTAATAATTAATAAAATGGAAACTTCGGTTAGAATTCAAAATATACTTTCTCAAATTAATAAATTGGACTATCAATCCAGGCTTTCTTTAGCAGAGCAATTAAATAAACTACTAAAAATAAGCCAAAAAGAAACCCAATCTACCTCTCATGATTTAACTGAATTAAATGCACTAGGATCAGAAATTTGGAAAAATGTAGATATTGATAAATATGTGGAACAAGAAAGAGAATGGGACTAAAGGACAGCTTTATTCAAAAGGTTTTTTTCCTAGACACAGCCCCCTTGATTTACTATATTGAGGGACAATCAAATTACAAAGAAAAGTTAATTGAGTTATTTAATGCTAGTCATAATGGAGAAATCTACTTTCAAACATCAGCCTTAACAATTTTAGAAGTTTTAGTACAACCTTTAAGATTGAAGAAATTAAAACTAGCTAAGCAATACGAAGAAATACTGACAAATTCGGCCAATTTGGTTGTTTTTGATATAGACATTGAAATTTCAATACAAGCTGCAAAATTACGGGCAAATTATAATCTTAAGACTCCAGACTCCATTCAAATTGCAACTGCTATTGAGAAAAATGCAGATTTCTTTCTGACTAATGATAAAAATTTGACTAGAGTGAATGAAATAGAAATCTTAACACTCGATAAAATATAAAAATCTAGAAACTCAATTAGGAAAAGAAAACGAGGATTAGTCAGAATAGAAGCGTAGTTTTGTAGTTGAAATAGTGACAGGCATAAATGTTAGTCATTTTAAAAATTTCATTGCTATGCATAACAAGAAGTCTCCAAGAGGGCAGAAGCCTCAAAAATCACATAAATCACATCAAGTAAAGAAGTTTTCCAATCAAAGAAAAGCAGAAACTCCTGATTATGACATTAAAAAACTTAAATCTGCTGAGACTAAAGAAAAAGAACTTAAGGAAGGCATACGTTTAAATAAATTCATTGCCAATGCGGGCATTTGCTCCAGAAGAGAAGCAGATCAACACATCGCTGATGGCAAGGTAAAAGTGAATAATAAAGTGGTTACAGAATTAGGCTTTAAAGTAAAGCCTATGGATGATGTAGCCTTTGAGGGTAAGCCAATAAAAAGAGAGAAACTCGTTTATGTATTGCTTAATAAACCAAAAGGCTTTATTACCACCATGGATGATCCTAAGGGTAGAAAAACCGTAATGGATTTAGTTTCTGCGGCTGGTGATGAGCGAATTTACCCAGTGGGCAGATTAGACCGCAACACTACTGGGCTTTTACTTTTTACTAATGACGGAGAACTTGCCAAAAAATTGACTCATCCTTCTCATAAAATTAAAAAAATCTATCAGGTCGAATTAGATAAGCCTATCACTGAGGAAGATTTCCTTAAAATTCAAGAAGGCATTACATTAGAGGATGGAGAAGTGAAGGTGGATAATTTAGCTATACTTTCACCAGATGCTAAAAGCCTAGGCATGGAAATCAGAATGGGGCGCAACCGAATTGTCAGAAGGACATTTGAGCATTTAGGTTATGAAGTAATAAAATTAGATCGAACCACTTTCGCAGGCTTAACCAAAAAAGAATTAGCAAGAGGAAAATGGAGATTCTTGAAAGAGAAAGAAGTGATTAATTTGAAGCATTTGAGATAAACTTACTTAAAATATTTTCTAATAACTGTATAGTTTTATTTTTCTCTTCGATTATTACTTGATATTGATTTATTAGATTATTATTATCATATTCAAAATCATTTTCTGTCATTTCAATATCAATTCTATTAAAAATATTAACTTCAAAAAATTGACAAAGTTGAATAATTTCATCTAACGTGAACTTAATATTGCCTGACTCTCTTCTGCTATATTGAGATTGTGTTAAATTTAGATAAAAAGAAACACACTCTTGTGAGATATGTTTCTTTTCTCGAATCCTTTTTACAATATTATGTATATCCATTTTGGTTGATTGAACTAGATTGATAGTAAATCGTAAATCTACATTTGTTTGTTTTAAAATTCAAATTATTTAAAACAAAAAACGATATTCATAATGTAGTAATTAGTATAGGATATAAAATTCAGATGATTAACTATTATTTGATATTTTTATTGCAATATCAAATATAAACAAACCACATATTGTATGCACTTGGGACATAGGATTTATAAGTACACCTAAGGTATTTTGATTTTATTAATCTTAAAAATATAAAATATGAAAAAGAAAGTATTAGCAGTTTTTACTTTGATTATGGTTACAGGAGGTATCGGTTATGAAACCTATGCAAAAATGGATGCAGGAAGCTATTATAGAGAAAGACATTGTTGGGGCAGTGGATCTTTCAGATGCAGTGGCTCAGGATCTGATTGCGCTTTTGAAACAAAATGCACTGGATAGTCAAAGAATGATGCTATTCCAAAAAAATGAAATTTAAAAATCTGATAGTGTGCTTTTAGTATAATCCACCCTTTTTTATGGAAAAAATATTAAATAGTAATGCTATTTTCTAGATTTATTAAAGTTTTAACTTTTTGAATTAACTATGTAATGTGTATTTTGTGTAAAAAAATAGCTGTGTCCTCAATAGTAAATTATTTACAAGAACTCATCTAATTTTTGCTAAAAGATAATAAATCTAGAGGGAGATTACCCTAGAGTTTTAATTTCTACGAACATTTCCACCATGCAAACCCCACATATAATTTGTATGCATTTGGGACATTGAATACTTCAAAAGATTAATTGTAATTCGAACATTGTTAATTTAAAAATTATTAATTATAAGAAAGAAAATGTTAGCAGTTATTACTGCAATTGTGATTTCAGGTAGCATAGGTTATGATACTTATGCAAAAATGGATGCAGGAAACTATTATAAATCACGCAATTGTTGGTTTACTCATCATACAACTTGCTCAAGTTCAGGTTCTGATTGTGGGATTGAACATGATTGCCAATAGACACTGATTTATGTTAATAATTTTAGCTCACAATTTTAATCAAAATAGAAAGTTTCGGCTTATTGTTTTTCAAAATTGATAACGTTGATTCACCTATATTTTAAGTGTTTTATCAAAAATAGAAATCTATGTATAGATGAATTAATGTAATCGTTAATCTTAACTGCTTATATGTTTATGTCAAAACGACATAGTTTATGCGAAATTAACATTGATGTTTCTCAACCATTGTTTGAAATTTGAACATTGTTAATTTAAAAAATATAAATTATGAAAAAGAAAATGTTAGCAGTTATTACTGCAATTGTGATTACAGGTGGCATAGGTTATGATGCGTATGCAAAAATGGATGCAGGATGTTATTATAAAGAACGTAATTGTTGGTGGAATAGCAATACTAAATGTTCAGGATCCGGCAGTGAATGTGGCTTAGCATCAGATTGTTAAAATAAAAAGGAGCACTAGAAAAGTGCTCTTTTTAGTGTAAATTCATCAAAATTCAAAAATGAAGTCATATTTAGTAATTATTAGTTCAATTCTTCTTTTCAGTTGCGATACTAAAATAAATAAAGATAAATTCTATACTCAACCTTCAAGTATAAAAAATTCGAATTTGTCTTGTACAATAAAAGCCATTGATACAATCTCTTTTGAGATATCAGATATTACAAACCCATTACAGCCATCTTTAAAGTATAAAAAAATTGATGAGACTGACTATAATATATTTTTAACTAATAAAAATGTTTTAGAATTATACCCTCTAAACGGAAAAGAAAAAAAGATTGATATAGAAATAAAAAATGAAGGCCCAAATTCTATTAAACATATAAAGGATTTTTATGTACAGAACTTTGATTCCATTTTTTTTATAAGTGGAGCAGGGAATCAAAAAATTATTCATTTAATAAATAAAAAGTCAGAAATTATTAATAAGTGGGATTTGAATGAAATCTTAGAGTCAAAATATGAAAAGTATTGGTTATCAAGTTTTGATTGTTATCAATTTAGTTTTAATAGCCAAAAAGACGAGTTGTATTTCTACATCTATAATGGTCCAATAACTGAAAAAGAAACCCAATTAACTTTTGAACAATTAGCTTTTGATATTAGAAAAAATCAAGTGCAGTTTTTCGGGTCTTTACCGAAACAATTTATGAAAAATTCTCATTATCCATACTTTGGTATCTGCTCAAACATTATAGATGGAAAAATAATAAATTATTATCCAAACCTTCATGATATATCAATGTATAGTGGTGACTCTTTGAAATTAGAAAAGGTAATATATGCTAAAAGCAAATTTTCAGACAATCTATTTATAGGGGAGGAAATGATTGGTAATGACCCTAACATGACTGAAGAAAAGAAATTTTTAATTCAAAATGATGCCTATCTAAAATTGATAACTGATAAAAATGGTGACTTCATCTACCGATTTGTCAAACTTGGTCAGGAGCCGATTCTACAAAATGGTAAAATTAGAGACTTCTTTGATATTCAATTTGCTGTTCAAGTATTTGATAAAGATCTTAACTTAATACTTGAAAAAGAATTTTCAGAATATGATGAAATGTATTTTTTTCAATCATTTGCAATAAAAAACAAACTATATATTAGTTATAACAACCCTTTAAATGAAAGTTTTAATGAGAATAAGTTTCAATATGCGGTTTTTGAAATTGATTGTAATTAGTGTTTTGATCTATTCATGTAATAACATCAAAAACTCTGATAATTATGAAGGTCAAAATTATGATGAACTATCTACAGAGATTATTAAATATTTGGACAATGAGTACTCAGTAAATCCTATAAGAGATAAAAAAAAAGTTGCATTAGTTTATGTGCCTGTTAGTGCATGTACACCCTGTGTAGATGTTGCAATTGATTTTCTAATGAAAAACAAATTGAATAACTTATATGGTGTACTAACATCAAGGTTTAAAAAGGATTTTGTAAATTTCAGTAATATAATCCCCAACGAAAATCTTTTTGTAGATAACCAAGGAAACTACTTAGATTATAAATTCAATTTAGGATCTCCGCTCATAATTCTCTTTAATAATGAAAAGATTACTGGAATCCATAAAATTGATGAACAAAATATAGATGAAATAAAAACTATTTCAATTAACCATATTAAATGATTATGTATAAATTAGCAAAAATAGCAATATTTGTAATTGTTTCTATGAATCCATTTGTTCTGTACTGTCAAACAGATGGTATAAAAGAACATCAATATTATGCTAATTATAATGAAAGTATCCATAATTTGATTCCTCTAAAAAATGGATTCAAGATTGCCTATGCATCTCAGGTGAAAACTGAAGCCCCAATTCTAAGATTATTAAGCGAAGAAAATTTAATCATAGATAGTTTGGATAAGGAAGTTTATTTTCATGACATTATTGCAATTGAAAATCAAATCTTATTAACCTCAATAAATGACTCCTACTTAATTCCTTTCGACAAGTCTGGATTTAAGGAAGACAGCATCAAAAAAGCAGAAATTGAAAGAGGTAAATTTGAAAAAATATTAATCTGGAAGGATAAAAATTTTGGTTGGGCTGGAAATAGAGAAGGCAGAAAATATATTGGAAGTCAACTTAAACATGAGGGAAAGATATTAATAGAAGAAATCCCAAAGAGAATCAGAAGAAAAAAAGATAATCCTACTGATATCCAGCGACATCTTAATCAAAAACAATATTATGTTAATGGTCAGTTTGCCATTGTCTGGTTTAAATCCCAAAGGATTTATTTCCTAAACCCTAAAACTGAAGAGGTAAGCCTCTATGATTTCCCTAAAAATGAGGATGGCGTTTGGTATTATTATCCTGATACGGCTAATGGAAAACATTATTTAGTGAAAGAAAACAGCAAAAATAAATTTGAGCTTTATGGCTTTTATTTAAGTTCAGGAGTTAAAAAATTATTCGATCTAGCTCATTTTCCAGTTGCTATTTATGATGAATCTGTACTATACAAGGAATCAGATGAGAATGATAATCAAACACATTATTTAAAGCCATTTAAAGCTTATTATTGAAATAAAATAGAGGGCAACACTCGCACAAAGGTCCAAGCGGACGCTTGAACCAGTGCTGATCCGACACTGCCTGCAATAGCGCAAGCATCCGCTTGTGCTTCAATAGGAACTATGAGCTACAGGGGACTAATCATCCAACTTTACCCCAGCATTGTTAATTATCACTTTAAAAATACTGCCCTTGCCTAATTCTGAAACAAGCGTTATTCTCGCATTGATTTTTTCTAGTGCTTGTTGCACAATAAATAAACCTAATCCAGATCCTTCGGCTTCACTTGTGGCTCTGTAGAACATGTCAAAAACTTTATGTTGGCTTTCAGGCGCAATTCCAATCCCATTATCCTCAACTGAAATATGAACATCTCTATCTATCTTTTCGAATCGGATAGCAATAAATTGATCAGGCTTTTTGGCATCGTGATATTTAACCGCATTGGAAATTAAATTGCCTAATACCACTTTCAATTGATAATAATCGGTTCTTAAGATATGGTGAATTTGCTCGTCATAATCTAATCTTATGCTGTCAGCACCTTGGTTAAATTTAACGTCAGTAATCACATCCTCCACCATTTCCCCCAATCTAAAAGTCTTGAGGTTAATTTCAGTTTTAATATTTCGAGAATAATTTAGAATATCACCAAAAATATGATCAAGTTTTTTCACTCGCTCCTCCATCATTTTTACATACTGCTGACCTGACTCATCCTTTATATCGTGTTTTGCTATATTGATTAAGCCAAGTAAAGAAGCTACAGGAGCTCGTAAATCATGGGAAGTACTATAAAGAAAACTATCCAATTCCCTATTAGTCTTTTCTAAGGCAGATCGCTCTTCTTCTAATAACCATATTATCATTCCTATTCCAATGAAAGAAAGTAATAGAAAATCTATTACCCCAAGCGTTGTATCTACCTTTAGAATGAAACCTTCATCAAAAATCATGTAAGCCCCGCTAAGTGCATAATTCAAGTTTTCAAACCCATAGAGCAGAAAAGATATCCATAATAATTTCTTACCTACTGCGCTATCTCTTCTTCCAATTCGCATTATTTGAACCCCAGCAAATATAAAAACAAGTCCTACGATAAGTGATTTTATTGAAAATGGAATAACCAATGAGAAGATATACCCTCCTTCATTCTCAAATACGTAAAACAAAGAACTAATCAGTGCTACAAGAATAACCAATGAATATTGGATGTATTCTTGTCTTAAGCTTAAAGATTTTCTTTGAATAAGATGATAGGTACCTTGCAAAAGCCAAACTACCTGCATTAAACCTGCGATTTGAAACAGGAAAGTAAATACATTTTGCCAAAAAGGACCGATATCCTGATTCTTAGCACAATAAAGAGTTAATAAAGAAAATAAAACAAAAGCGGCAAATGCAATCCAACTATAAGACCAAAGCTTTAAATGGTTTCTTTTATAAAGATTAAAAAAATACCATAATATTAGCGCTAGACCAATACCCCAAATTGCTTGACCTAAATAGCTTGTAAGTATACTGTCAAAATATTGGTCGAAAATAGATTGATTAATCAATGTTTAGTTGTTTTATAATCACTAAAGTAATATTTTAAATCAAATTTAGTAAGTAAATGCTTATCTGTATTGATTTTAAATTATTACAAAAATAGTATGTATGCATACTATTTTTAAACTCAACTATTATTTTTAAATTTCAAGTGTAAGCTTTAGCAGAAATAAGATAAAAATGACTGTAAATAAAAATTCACATAAAGAACATAAAAAAAGCCTTGCTTTTAAGGGCAAGGCTTGTGGTGCTGAGTGGATTCGAACCACCGACTCACGGATTTTCAGTCCGATGCTCTACCAACTGAGCTACAGCACCGTGATAGAGTGGTGCAAAAGTAGGTGAAATATTTATCCTGCAAAAGGATTTTAAAAAAAATATGATAAAAAATTTTAAACGACTAAACGATAACTATGGAATACATCTCGCAAATAGCTTTCTTACTGGTACTTGCAGTCGCAGGATACTTTTTAGCAAAGAGAATAGGAAGCATTAAAAAAAATATCAATCTCGGAAAAGAGGTAGATAGAAGTGACAACAAAGGGCAAAGATGGAAGAATACTTTGCTTATTGCTTTTGGGCAAAAGAAAATGTTTAAAAAGTTTATCCCTGCCATTCTTCACTTAATGATTTATGTAGGGTTTTTAGTGATTAATTTAGAAGTGCTCGAATTCATCATTGATGGAATTGCTGGAACACACAGGATTTTTGCACCAATTTTAGGAGATGCGTACACTGTAGCCATTAATATTTTCGAGTTTTTAGCGGTGGCTGTATTAGTTTCTTGTGTGGCTTTTCTTTTAAGAAGAAATATTTTAAATGTAAAAAGATTAAGAAGCTTAAGCGGATGGCCCAAATTAGACGGTAATTTGATATTGGTAATTGAAATCATTTTAATGTTTGCGATTTTAACTATGAATGCCACTGATCAATTGCTACAAGGAAAAGACAGTCATTATGTACAAACAGGAAGCTTTTTCTTTAGTAGTTTCTTAACTCCTCTTTTTGAAGGCATGAGTGTGGACGCATTGAGATTCACAGAGCGTTTTGCTTGGTGGTTTCACATCATTGGCATTTTAGCCTTTGCAGTTTATGTGACTTATTCTAAGCACCTACACATCTTCATGGCTTTCCCGAATACTTATTTCGCTAGATTGACACCAAATGGCAAAATGAACAACATGGACGAAGTAACTACTGAGGTGAAAAGCATGTTGGGAATGGATGCCGGAGCTCCGCCTGCCGAAGTAGCAAGATTAGGAGCTAAAGATGCTACTGACTTAACTTGGGTAAATCTGATGAATGCTTATGCCTGCACAGAATGTGGAAGATGTACGGCAGAATGTCCCGCTAATCTTACGGGCAAAAAGCTATCCCCAAGAAAAATCATGATGGATACAAGAGATAGAATAGATGAAATTGGGAAGAATATTAAGGCTGGAAAAGAAGCTGAGGAAGGAAGCGCGTTATTTAGCGAGGATTATATCTCTGCAGAGGAATTAAATGCTTGTACGAGCTGTAATGCATGCGTAGAAGCCTGCCCAATCAACATCAATCCTTTGGATATTATATTGCAAGGAAGAAGATATATGGCCATGGAAGAAAGCAGTTCCCCTCAATCATGGAATGCTATGTTCCAAAATGTGGAAACCAGTTTCGCTCCATGGAAATTCCCTCCAACTGACCGATTCAAATGGGCTGATAAATTAAAAGAAGAAGAGAAATAAATTTTAGGAAACGATAAAAATATAAATCAAGATATTATGAGTGATTCAACATATAAAGTACCCACCATGCAGGAAATGAGTGCCAAAGGAGAATCTCCTGAGGTTTTATTTTGGGTGGGATGTGCCGGTTCTTTTGATGACCGATATAAAGCGGTCACCATTGCATTCACCAAAATCCTAAATAAGGTCGGAATTAACTTTGCCGTTTTAGGTCCAGAGGAAAGTTGTACTGGAGATCCTGCAAGAAGAGCAGGAAATGAGTTCCTATTTCAGATGCAAGCCATGAGCAATATTCAGGTTTTGGATGGCTATAACATCAAAAAGATTGTAACGGCTTGTCCGCATTGCTTTAACACCATTAAAAATGAATATCCTGAGTTAGGAGGGAATTATGATGTAGTGCACCATTCGCAATTCTTGCA
>QNXU01000243.1 GCA_003973485.1 Bacteroidota bacterium
CAAGTCATTACTTTTCATAAGCCTGTTTTTGTGGAACAGTACACTAAAAGCAGATGTCAATACGCAAATTATTGAAGGGAGGACCAGTTCAGCTGTAGCTTTTATTGGTTTACACCCTGAAACGCCTTATGATAATCCGGCTGATAATATTTTTCATTTGCAGATTGATCAGGAACTGTGTGGTGATGAGGAAATCTGGCTGGAATATGAAACCTTTGGGCTTGCTTCTTCTCAAAGTGTGACCAAAAGCATTAACGATGAAAAAGCCTTTGGTGGTCAATTCATTAAGCTTGAAAGAAAATGGAAACTTCAAAGAGAGAAAATCCATCCTGAATGGTTAAAGGAAGGGGATAATGTTATTCGTTTTACCGTTTCAGAAGGAGCACAATATGGTTATCGACTCAGAAACCTAAAATTAAAAATTGAGGATGGAAACACCTCAAACTTAACGATTACCAATTTTAACCAGAATGATGATCAGTACTATATAAGAGGTTTTGTAAAAGATATCTCCTCTACTTTAAGAATTGAAGGACAAACTATAAAAACCTATAATGGAGCTTTTGAAGCAGTTTTAAATCATTTAGGAGAAGCAGGGGAAAACAGTCTTGTGAATATAACTGTAGAAACTGCAGACGGCTCAGTGGATTGTTTCGAATTTGAGGCAGAAGAAAATATTTGTCCTGACTTTACACATGAAGTACCGACAGGATTTAGTAAAGCGAGTAGATTTTTTAATATTACAGAAGGAAGCCTTCAATTCACAGGTGCTTCATTTAGCATTCCAGATAGTGCCATTTTAGTCCCTACTGAAGTTTCCATTACCAATTTGCGCTATATCGACATCCCGCCTATGGATGCTGGCATGTACAATGTTACTTCCGGTCCTGAAGCATTTCGCTTTCTGCCGCACGGAACGCAATTTTATAAAGAAGCGAAAATAGCCTTGCCTATTGATGAAGAGTTGATTCCAGAGGGCTATACCAAAGAAGATGTAAGAACTTTCTATTTTGATGAGCAGTCCCATCACTGGGTGCCATTACCAAAAGATACGCTCCTGGCAGAGGAGGGCATATTGGTTTCCCGTACCACCCATTTTACCGATATGATTAATGGCGTGATACAGGTGCCGGAATCTCCTGAGGTAAATGCTTATAATTCTACAAGTATGAAGGGTATTAAAGCAGCTAATCCAACGGCTGGTATCAATTTAATGCAACCTCCTTCAGCCAATTCCATGGGAAATGCCAATATGAGCTATCCTATTAATATCCCGGCTGGTAGAAATGGAATGCAACCACAATTAGCCATTAGCTATAATAATGCTGGCGGAAATGGTTGGATGGGATTGGGCTGGAATCTTTCCATTCCATCTATCACTATTGACACTCGCTGGGGAGTTCCGAGATATGATGCGGATAAAGAAACTGAAACTTATAGCATGAGTGGTCAGCAATTAACCCCAGTTGCCCACAGAGGTGAATTAGAAAATAGAGAAAGTGAAAAGCAGTTTTACCCAAGGGTAGAAGGAGGCTTTCAAAAAATTATCCGTCATGGTAGCAGCCCTCAGGAATATTGGTGGGAAGTGACGGATAAAAGTGGTGTGAAATATTTTTACGGTGCCACTTCGGATGGATTTGATGAAACAAAAGTATTGAATTATTCACGGTCTGCTGATCCTGATGATGAATCAGTAAATAATATCGCACATTGGGCATTAGGCGAGATAAAAGATTTAAATGGGAATACGGTTCGCTATCATTATGAGAAAGTGGAGGATAGCGGAATCGGTGATGGAAGTACAGGTAGCATCGGTTACGAATTATATATCAGTAAAATAACTTATACGGGATATGCAAGTGAAGAAGGGCCTTATTCAGTAGAGTTTGTACATAATGATAAAATTGATGAGGAAAATAGCATTAGAAGAGCAGACGTAAGTATAGACGGGCGATTAGGTTTTAAAAGAGTAACTTCTCATTTATTACAGGAAATTAAGGTAAAATTAAATGAGGATGTGATTCGCTCCTATGAATTCACCTATGATTACGGGGCATTTTACAAGACCTTACTTCAGAAGATAGAGGAATTTGATTCAGAGGGTGCTTTGTTTACCACCCATGATTTGGATTACTATGATGATGTGAATGCTGGAGGAGGATATGATCCATTTACCTCTGGTGGTTCTTTTGAACAATGGGATTTTGGAAATGATGATCTTAGAAAAGACTTTATTTCACCTGAAGCAATACAAACTGATGAAATAAATGAAAAAGCATCAGCAATAAGCGGAACTGGTTCGAATAATTTTTCTGCTGGATTAGGTGTATATATTGGTTTAGGCGTTCAATACTTAAGTAAAACAAATAGTGTTGGGGGATCATTTACTTATGGAGAATCTCAAAATAGTGGAATAAATACATTATTGGATATTAATGGAGATGGGTTAGTAGATAAAGTTTTTATTAAAAATGATTCATTATATTTCAAGGCTCAATTAATTGATGAAAATAGTGAGACTAAAAGCTTTGCTAATGAGGAGAAAATAGATTTTAATGGTTTTGAAAATTTTATGCATGATAAAAGTGTCAGTTTATCGGGTGCAGTTGAGGCATATCCTGGCCCCGCTTTTGTCTCAGGGGGCTATAATAGAACAAAAACCAAAACTGATACTTATTTTACTGATGCTAATGGTGATGGTTTAATAGATATTGTTTCTAAAGGCACGGTATATTTCAATTACCTAGTGGATGGATTGCCTACTTTTTCATCAGAAAGTGAAAATACACCAAATCCAGTTTATGCAGAACACAGTGTTGTTTCAGATATAGTTGAAATTGACCCTGAAGAATTAGAAAAAGCAGAAAACCAAAGTCCATTGCATGATGTAGTAAGGATGTGGAGAGCTCCATATTCGGGCACAGTAGATATTAATGCACCTGTACAACTTTTGGGAGATGCTGGAAATATTTTTCCTCAAGCAGATGGGGTGAAAGTTTCCATACAAAAAGGCAATAATTTAATTTGGCTTGATAGTATTTCTGAAAATAATTTTAATGTCCAAAACCCTACCAATACATCTGATATTACAGTGGAAAAAGGAGATAAAATCTATTTTAGGGTACAATCTAATTATAATGGAACAGCAGATTCGGTAAAATGGGAGCCGGAAATCATATATCAAGATGAAGAATTAGACTACTATGATGCTAATGGGAAATCAATGAAGAATTATAAATCTTCAGATGATTTTTTATTGGCAGTTGATCAATCATTCGGAACCCCTATTGACGGGAAAATTAGAATAGAAAGTGAATTAATAAAGGCATTTACTTCTGATGATATAATCGCAAGATTTGTGAAAATCAATGAAAACTCTCAAGAGATTCTATGGGAATCAATTTTAGCTGCAGATAGCGCAGACAACATATCTTTTAACGAGGATATAGAGGTAAATAGAGATGAGGAATATGCTTTTCAAATCATTTCAAATTCAGAAATTGATTGGGTCAATTCAGCCATATGGGAGCCTTATTTGTATTATGTAGCGTCTTACGATACATTAGTGAATGAAGTATTTGACCGAGATGGAAACCCTTTGATTGAATTATATCCAATTGCTTCAAAATCCCTTTTCAGTAACTTAGTTTCAAGAGTTGAGCCTATTGTTTTGGACTCTTCCGTAATCGGAGATACTTTGACGATTTTCCCGAATCCAAATTCAAATAATGCGACTGATCCTAACGGTCATTCCATGCATTTTACGGTTAAAAGTAAAAATGAGCTCCATTTCAGTAAAGAGCTTAACTTAGAAGATGTTATTTGGCTGAATGGCGAGTCTTTTGAGTACATTATAGAAAAGCCTGATACATTATTTGTTGAATATTGGCTTAAAGATCTTTCGGTTTTAGATTTAAATCCCACTTTCAATGTCATTAGCAGCATAAATGATTCTACAATTCAGGTTTCATCAGGTGTGGCAGCAAAAAGTAATGTTCTTCACTTCGGCAATCTTTATAGGGGCTGGGGTCAATTTGTTTACAATGGCAATGGAGACAGAGCAGATGCAACAATGAATGAGAATGACCTGAAATTAAGCGATGCTTATGGTCAGATAGGTGATATGGAGGAGATTCCAGAATATGAAGATGGGAAAGAACTTCAAGCTTCCACTCCTTTTAACCCAACAAATGAAATTTTTATTCCAATGGGGCCACGTGGAGATAAACAAGTGTGGAATGGTGTTGATAATGAAACCTACTTGAATGGAACCTTAATGAGTAGCTCTAGATATGGAGATGATAATTTATCTGTGATACTCCAAAATGTTGAAGGTGCTGGCTCATCTCTTGGCGCAGTCGATAAAATTTCCGTTAGCAATACAGTTACATTAGCCGGAGGGGCGATTTTAAGTGCGAATTCTTCTATTGGAAATAATATTGTCAAGTTAGATTATATGGACTTAAATGGCGATCGTTTTCCAGATATTGTCTCTGATAAAAAAGTGCAGTATACAAATTTTAGTGGTGGGTTGGATGAATTTACTTTCGAGCATGGATTTGATAGTAGTCATGTTACCATTACCGAAAGTTATGGAGCTTCATTTTCTGCTGGACAGGCTATTTCTAAAATGGTTTCATCTACAGGAAATGTTAGAAATAGTACGGTAAATAATGTTTTAAAAGGTATATCCCCTTCTGTTTCTGCCGGTAAAGGTTCAAGTAGAGTTGCCGTTTCATGGATTGATGTAAATGGTGATGGGCTTCAAGATAAAATTATAAGAGATGGCATATTAGGCCCTATAAGAGTTTGCTTGAATTTGGGATATTCATTTGCCGATCCAGAGGACTGGGACGATTTTAAAGTTCAAAACAGTTCTAGTGTAAACGCCAGCTTGGGCTTAGGATTTAGCCTTTGGCAAGGTAGCTTTACTGGAGGCATATCCTTATCAGCATCTAAAAACCATACGGAAGAAACTTTGATGGATATTAACGGAGATGGTTTGCCGGACAAGGTTAAATATATTGATGATGATGTACTTGTTTATTTTAATACAGGAGGCAATTTTTTAGAAGACTCTATTGTTTGGAAAGGAGCCGAATATATTTCTAAAAGTAATGGGGCAAACGAAGCTGTGAATGCCGCATTTACTTATGGTTTTCCTATTTTACCACCTGTTCCGCCAGTTGGTTTTCCAGGTGTTAAAATGGTTTTTAATGTAAGCGGAAGTACTGGCCAAGGCATGACCAAAGAATTAGCGAAAATCTCCGATGTGGATGGTGATGGTTTTCCGGATTATATTCGATCTTCTGATGATGGGCTACTTGAAGTTAAACGCTCCACTATCGCCCGCACCAATATGCTAAAAACTGTAGAGCGACCATTGGGTGCTACTTTCACTTTGGATTATAAAAAATATGGAAATACCTACCAGCACCCTTCTACCTTATGGGCTTTAAGTTCAGTGTCTGTTTTTGATGGTCATAGCGGTGATGGAGTAGATTCATTATTTACTTCCTTTGACTATGAGGCCGGATATTACGACCGCCATGAAAGAGAATTTTATGGGTTCGATAAAGTGATTAGTAATACTTTAGCTGAGAAAAATGCAGAAAAGCCTTATACGCAAAGCATCAGGACTTTTATCAATGACAATTATTATGAAAAGGTATTGTTGGTAGAGGAAGTGATGACAGATGGAGATGGGAAGCTCTATATGCGCAAAATCAATGAATATGATTTATTGTCTATTGAAGACGGTCAGCCATTGCCTGAAGATTTTGCAGAAACCGAAGAGGAAGCCTCGGCCTTCCCTGCACTGAAATCCACTGTCAGTGAGTTTTATGAAGGACAAAGCAGTGCAGGTAAAGTGCTAAAAATGCATTACGATTATGATGAAATTGGTAATGTAATTCAATTTATAGATGAAGCGGATGATCAAACCACTGAAGATGATTTAACGGCTGTAATTAAGTATTTTGATTACGATAATATTAGAAATGCAGCTAAATCAATAGAAGTTACTGCTAATGGGAAAGTATACAGAAAAAGAACTGCTGATATCGATCAAAGTACAGGGAATCTTAAAAATATAAAGCAGTATTTGACTGATACTGAGTATGCTGCTTATGATTTTGAGTATGATGATTATGGTAACTTGACGAAAGTAATCCGTCCAGAAAATGCAGAAGGGCAACGTTTCAGCATTGATTATAAATACGATGAAGTAGTAAATATCTATCCTATAGAAGTAAGCAATAGCTATGGTTATAGTTCAGAAGCAACTTATGATTATAAGTATGGACAAGTACTGGAAAGCATAGATTTAAACGGTAATAAAATTACCAATGAATTGGATGAAGTAGGTAGGATTTCCAAAATAACGGGACCTTATGAACAGCAAGGCGCACCTTTCAGCTTGTATTTTGAATACCATCCAGAAGCAGAAACTCCATGGGCGCTAACCCAGCACTATGATAGCCAAAACCGGAACAACTATATGGAAACGGCCACTTTCGTAGATGGCTTGGGTCGAGTGCTGCAAACCAAAAAAGATGTGGCCATCTATCAGGGTGACGGCCGACCAGATCAGGAAATGATGGTAGTCTCGGGTAAAGTGAATTATGATGCTTTTGGTAGAGCAGTACAGGCATATTATCCTATACTCGAAGATAAAGGGAATCTTCAGCAAACAGCTACTTTTAATGAAGGACAAGATGATATTAAAGCTACTGAAACGGAATATGATGTCTTAAATAGAGCCATTAAAGTTACATTGCCAGATTTGGCTATCACTGAAACATCTTATGGTTTCGGACAAGATCGTGATGGCAATCAACAGTTTATGACAACTACTACTGATGCTAATGGAGTGGTAACCGAACAGTTTACCGATGGAAAAGAAAGGGTAACGGCTGTCAAGAACATTACCGAAGAAGGTAATGTGTGGACCAGCTTTGACTATAACCCCATGAGCGAGCAAATTGCCGCTATCAATGACTTGGAGCATGTAACCGAAAGCGAATATGATTTATTCGGTAGAAGAACGAAAAGAATTCACCCCGATGCAGGAGAAACGTTTTATAGCTATGATTTATCAGGGAATTTAACCTCACTAGTTACGGCAAACTTAGCGGAAAGTGGAGGGGCCATCACTTATAAATATGATTATAATCGTTTGACTGATATTGAATATCCTGAAAACGAGGAGAATAATGTACACTATACTTATGGAGAAGCAGGAGCAGATTACAACCGCGCAGGAAGAATCGTATTGCAGGAAGATGCCAGTGGAGCGCAGGAATTTTTCTATGGAGCTTTAGGCGAGGTAGTGAAAAATATCCGTACCGTAGTGATCCCTCAACAAGACGAGCAAACCTATGAAACGCAGTGGGAATATGACAGCTGGAACCGTTTGCTGTCCATGATTTACCCGGACGGGGAAGAAGTAACCTACACCTATAATGAAGGCGGTCTGTTGCGCAGCATGGAAGGAAGAAAGCAGGGCTACCGCTTTAATTATGTGGAGCAACTGGGCTATGATAAGTTTGAACAGCGGGTTTTCTTAGCTTATGGCAATGGCACCAAAACCAATTATACTTACGAACCCGAACGAAGACGCTTAAAAGGTATGACGGCTGAAACCGCTGCTGGTAGAAAATTCATGGATAATGATTATCAATACGATGCGGTCAATAATATTCTCAGTCTGGAAAATAAAGCAGAAGTGCCGAGCAGTGACCTAATGGGTGGTTCAAGCAGCTATACCTATGAATATGATGATTTATACCGATTAAAGGCAGCTACTGGTCAGCATACTGGCAGCAATGCAACAGACCAATATACCTTGGAATTGGAGTATAATACCGTGGGTGGCATCACCAACAAAAACCAGTTTCACGAAAAAAGTGGTGCTGACGGGGGTAGCTTTAAGAAGCAAGGAAAGACTAGCTACGAACTGGATTATACCTACGGAACCGAACAGCCCAATGCTCCCAAGAAGATTGGTGACAACAGCTATAGCTATGATGCAAACGGTAACCAAACTGGGTGGAAAAGCGATGTCAGCGGACAGCAAAGGGAGATATTGTGGGATAGCCTGTCCCGATTTATCGGGAAAGAGAATAGAATAAGAGCAATAGCCGATAATGGTTCCGCCTACCATTATGTGTATGATGCCTCTGGTGAGAGAGTCTTAAAAGGTAAAACAACCGGACAGGCCGTTTTTAAAAATGGAGAGAAGAAAGCAGGAAATGGAAGTCTGGGGAATTATACAGTTTACGTAAACCCTTATATTGTCTTGCAGTCGGGTGGTTATACCAAGCATTACTTTATAGAAGGACAGCGAATAGTCAGTAAGATAGGAGGGGGAATAGATGGCCGAGGCCAAGGACCACTCAAAGCGGGTAATGACAAAATTAATTATGCGGCTAAAGCAGAGAAGCTTTTCGATGGTATCGTTCGAAATGAGAAATTCATTGATGAAAATGGTAATCTCCTAACAGCAGGGAAAAGTGGAAAAGTTCCGCCAGGGCAAATTATAGGTAATAATGGAAACAACGGCCAAAGCGAGCCGTTTAGATATTTCTTCCATCCTGACCATTTAGGTTCAACCAGTTATATTACTGATGCCACAGGTGAGGTGTACCAACATTTGGAATATTTCGCTTTTGGGGAGACCTTTGTAGAAGAGCGGGGGAATACTGATAAATTGCCATATAAGTTTAATGGCAAGGAATTGGATGAAGAAACAGGATTGTATTACTATGGGGCACGGTATTATGATGCCAAGAGTAGTGTTTGGTTGAGTGTGGATCCTAAAATGGATAAATACCCAAATTTATCTTCTTACAATTTTAGCGGGAATAACCCTATCATTTATGTAGATCCAGATGGAAGAGATTACGGATTGTACATTGATCATAAAAATAAGAAAATTGTTATCAAAGCAACATATTATGTTCAGAATGGAGATAAAGTCTCAAAAAATTCTGCGAGTGGTGCAATAGCCTCGTGGAATAAGCAAAAAGGTCTTGTTTACAAAATAGGCAGGGGAGATGAAGCAATAGAATATAATGTAAGTTTCGATTTGAGTATTAAAGAAGTGGAAAATCCTACTGCAGAAGCTTTAAATGATAAAAGTATTATTGTGCCGGATTCTGAAAAACAAATAAGTGATGGTTCAAGTAATGTTTATAGAATTGCCAATGATAAAGATGTCAAAAAAGGTTATGATTCCACAACAAAAGGTGCAACATTCGGGAATAATGTTGTAACTGTTTTAGAAGAAAATGCTGAAAACACAACAGGGGCTCATGAAGTTGGACACTCTTTAGGTTTGGATCATTCGAATAGCGGAGTTATGACTGAAGGGTTGAATTCTTCTAGCCATTCTGGGTCGCCAAATACTTGGAATGTCAGGGATATAATAAGGAATGGATTAAAAGAGAAGAATGGAGCTACATTGCATGAAGTTGGAACAGCTCCAAATAAAGTTAATAGAGGAAAGGTTAAACGCATCGAATAATGAAAAATCTTATTTATACTTTATTTTTAACTATCAATTGTTTTTTTATGTCTTGTTCAACATCTAACATTTGTACTTCTAAAAAACACATCTTAAAGGAACCGATTGATTTAGCAATTAAAAATAATGTTAAATTAAAGGGGAAGTATTGCTTTAATAGGTTTGAAAGTAGAAACAATTTAAGTGATAAAGCAATTGTTAAGGGTTATGTAGTGAGCAGAAATGAAGGAAATCCACTAAAAGCTGTCATTAACATTGATAAAGAATTGAAATTAGGTGCTATTTCAGATGTGGAAGGATATTACGAGACTATTATTGAACCTGGGAACTACCAAATAGAGACTATTTCAATAGGAAAACCAAAATTAGTAACAAAGAAAATCAGTATAGGTGAAAATGAAATTTTAGAGTTAAATTTTTTTCTAGGAGAAGAAAAAGTAGAATAATTTTAGCTCCGTTTCCGTCATGATCTGCATTATGGTTGATTTTAAGTTTTTTCCTTGGAATCCCATTTTCGCTATGCTTAACAAGGAGGTCAAAAAGCATGGAAGGCAGAAAGCAGGGTTACCGCTTTAATTATGTAGAGCAACTGGGCTATGATAAGTTTGAACAGCGGGTTTTCTTAGCTTATGGAAATGGTACCAAAACGAATTACACCTACGAACCCGAACGAAGACGCTTAAAAGGCATGACAGCCGAAACGGCAGCAGGTAGGGCGTTTATGGATAATGATTATCAATACGATGCGGTCAATAATATTCTCAGTCTGGAAAATAAAGCGGAAGTGCCGAGCAGTAACCTGATGGGCGGTTCAAGTAGCTATACCTATGAGTATGATGATTTGTACCGCTTGACTTCCGCACAAGGAGAACATACAGGCAGCAATTCAAAAGATCAGTACACTTTAGGTATGCAATACAATACAGTAGGCGGCATCACCAACAAAAACCAATTTCACGAAAAAAGTGGTGGTGACGGTGGTAGCTTTAAGAAGCAAGGAAAGACTAGCTACGAACTGGATTATACCTATGGAACCGAACAGCCCAATGCACCCAAGAAGATAGGCGATAACAGCTACAGCTATGATGCCAACGGTAACCAAACCGGCTGCCTGCCTGTCCGTAGTGAAACGAAGGCAGGGAAAAGCGATATCAGCGGACAGCAAAGAGAGATTTTGTGGGACAGCCTGTCCCGATTTATCGGGAAAGAGAACAGGATCAAAGCTGTAGAGGAGCAGGGAAATACGGATAAACTTCCATACAAGTTCAATGGCAAGGAATTGGATAGCCTGTCCCGAGTAGCGTAGCGAATCGGGAAGGAGACGGGACTTTATTACTATGGGGCTAGGTATTATGATGCTAAGAGTAGTATTTGGTTGAGTGTGGATCCATTTAGTTTATCTCCGTATGCGTATCTAGGTAATAATCCAGCTGACCTAATAGACCGTACCCTATTTCCGTAAAAATTTTCCAGTTCATTAGGGTTTAGGTTTATAGTTGCACGGGTTATCATTCCACTTGTTGTGAAAAGATTATAAAGATTGAGGAGAATTTCAGCTATGGTGTTGGTTTGGTTTCCGAAATGTTTGATTGTGGATTCTAGGCCGAGGTCATTGAGGCACAGGGTGCAAGGCATCATTATTTGGTCTTGGTAGCGTTGAAAGTGGGCTTTTGAGTATTTGTCGATAATGGAAAAACCATGATTGAATAAATCGTAAGATTTTTCTTTGGTTAATTTTACAGGATATTCGTGGCATTTGTGATTAATACTATAAACACTTAAAGCATGTATTCGTTTTAAATTTTGTCGGGTAATCATTAAATATTGGCTACCTTTGTGATTTATTATTTTTCAAAGATTTATGTCGTCAGAAAGAATTCAATTAGATACTATAGAATCAGCTATTGAAGCTATTAAAAAGGGTGAAATTATCATTGTAGTGGATGATGAAGATAGAGAAAATGAAGGTGATTTCATTTGTGCTGCTGAGAAAGTAACTCCCGAGATTGTAAATTTTATGTCAAAACACGGAAGAGGATTGATTTGCGCCTCTCTTCCTGAAGATAGATGTAATGAATTGGGCCTAGAGTTGATGGTAGGGAAAAATACCGCTCAATTTGAAACTCCATTTACGGTTTCTGTTGATTTAATTGGAGAGGGAACCACTACTGGAATTTCTGCTAGTGACCGATCTAAAACCATCCAAGCTTTAGTGAATCCTAACACTAAACCTGAAGTGCTTGGTAAACCAGGTCATATTTTTCCTTTAAAGGCCAGACAAGGTGGTGTTTTAAGAAGGACTGGACATACCGAAGCAGCAGTTGATTTTTCTAAATTAGCAGGCTTAACTCCTGGTGGGGTTTTGGTAGAGATTATGAATGAAGATGGCACGATGGCTCGTCTTCCAGATCTTAGAAAAGTAGCGGATAAATTCAATTTAAAATTAGTGGCCATTAAAGATTTAATTGAATATCGATTAAATAATGAGTCATTAGTGGAAGAGAAGGTAGATGTTGAAATGCCAACCGATTATGGTGATTTTAAATTGGTGGCTTTTGAACAAACTACCACTAAAGATAACCATTTGGCTTTAGTAAAAGGCGAATGGAAAGAAGATGAACCTGTTTTAGTTCGAGTACATTCTTCATGTTTAACAGGTGATATTTTCGGCTCTTGTCGTTGTGATTGCGGTCCTCAGTTGCATCAAGCTATGGAAATGATTGAAAAAGAAGGGAAAGGCGTAATTGTATATATGAACCAAGAAGGTCGAGGAATAGGTTTAATGAATAAATTAAAAGCCTATAAATTGCAAGAGCAAGGAATGGATACTGTAGAGGCAAATGTTGCCTTAGGATTTAAAATGGATCAACGCGATTATGGTGTAGGTGCTCAAATATTGCGTAAATTAGGAGTTCGAAAAATCAGATTAATTTCAAATAACCCAACAAAAAGAGCAGGTTTGCTAGGTTATGGCTTGGAAATTGTAGAGAATGTTGCTTTAGAAATTCCACCAAATAAGCATAATGAAAACTATTTACGAACCAAAAGAGACAAAATGGGACATAGTATCCTTAAAAACAGCTAATGTGAAATTTTATTCACTCATCATCATATTATTATTTATAGGATTAAGCCCTGTAGCATCACAAGATTTGCCGAATGAAATGTGGCATCCTGGTATGATAGTATTGGATTCTGAAGATACTTTAAGAGGGAAAATTCAATATGATTTTGAATCTAATCTTTTGCAATATTCACAAGACAAAAGAATAAGAACATTTACTTCGCAGAATGTCCTTTATTTTAGCTTTCATTGCCAATTTTTTAAAAGATTTAGATATGTGTATTCTCTTCCGTATCAGCTAAAAGGAAGAATGAATGTTCCAATATTTTTTGAGATTTTAGCTGAGGGAAGAATAACCTTGATGTCAAGAGAATATGTGGTTACGGAAAGCAATAATCGGTTTGGAAATCCTATGTATAGTTCTAGAGCTTTTTCTTCTCGGGAAATTTTAACTTATGATTATTATTTGTTAACGGAGAATGGTGATATCAATAGGTTTTCTGAAAAAAAGAAAGACTTATATCCTTATTTTGGAAGGCTAGAAGAAAAGATGAAGGATTACGTAAAGGAAAATAGATTGCATACAGATAAACAAGCAGATTTAATAAAGATTATCGATCATTTCAATCAAATCAGTAAATAAATTTTAAAGCAAATTTTAGTATTATGAAAAAGCCTCTAATTTTAGTAAGCAATGATGATGGCGTAACCAGCAAGGGAATTCGAAATTTGGTAGAAACTATGAAAGACCTTGGTGAAGTAATTGTTGTTGCACCTAATAGTCCTCAGTCTGGTATGGGACATGCTATCACTATTGGGAATACGCTAAGATTAGATAGAACTGATATTTTTGGTGATGATGTGGTGGCTTACGAAAGTTCTGGAACACCAGCAGATTGTGTTAAATTGGCTAAACACCATGTCCTAAAAGATAGAACTCCTGATTTAATTGTGAGTGGTATTAATCATGGCAGTAATACATCCATAAGCGTACTTTACTCAGGCACAATGTCTGCGGCCATTGAAGGAGCTATTGAAGGCTGTCCTTCTATTGGCTTTTCATTGTGTGATTATGCACAAGATGCTGAATTTGACCATACATTGTCTTACGTGAAAGCCATAGCTAAGCAGGTTTTAGATACAGGGCTTCCAAAATATACTACCTTAAATGTAAATTTTCCACCCAAGAGGAATGAACGCATAAAGGGAATAAAAATTTGCAGACAAGCAAGAGCTAAATGGGAAGAAGAATTTGATCAAAGATTTGATCCTAATGGCAGAAGATATTTCTGGATGGCAGGAAATTTTGTAAATTTTGATAAAGGTGAGGATAATGACGAATGGGCAATTGCTAATAATTATGTTTCAATAGTTCCTTGCCAATTTGACTTAACAGCACATCATACCATTAGTATGCTAAATGATGAATGGGATATTAAAGTTGATTGATTATGGCGAAAAAGAAACAATTAGGCTACGAAGAATCACTTCAAAAATTGGAGCAAATTTTAAATAGAGTTGAAAATGAAGATATTCCTATTGATCAGCTTACAGAATTGGTAAGTGAATCAATGGAGCTCTTAAAAAATTGTAAATCCATGTTAAAAGGAGCTGAGAACAAAGTAGAAGAGGCTTTTAATGAAATGGATGATTAAAAATAAAATAATTCATAAATAATAATATTTTAGTGGTTTTTTCTAATGCTGAAATTTCTCAAATCCCAATCTTTAGCAAAGTATAATACTTTTGGTTTTAATGCCACAGCAGATTTGCTTGTTGAGTTAAATAGCGTTGATGAATTTCAATCCTTATTGAAAAGCCCTGAATGGAAGGAAAATAATCATTTGATTCTTGGAGGAGGTAGTAATATATTACTAACAGATGATTTTCATGGTATCGTATTGGTCAATAGAATTTCAGGAATTGAAATTATTGAGGAAAATGAAAGTTCTACAGTTGTGAAATGCGGGGCAGGAGAAAACTGGCATCAATTCGTACTTTACTGCTTGCAAAATAATTGGGGTGGATTAGAGAACTTATCTTTAATTCCGGGTACAGTAGGAGCTGCGCCAATGCAAAATATTGGGGCTTATGGGGTGGAAATAAAGGATACATTTCATACACTTGAAGCTATTAATTTAAAGACTGGAGAGTTAGAGAACTTCAAGGCTGAAGATTGTCAGTTTGGTTATAGAGAAAGTGTTTTTAAGCTTGGATTAAAAGGACAATATTTGATTACTTCAGTAAGTTTTAAATTGGATAAACCTGAATATCATCAATTACATCTTGATTATGGCATCATTAAAAATGTGTTGGATGAAAATAATATTCATAATCCTAGTATTCAGGATGTTAGTAATGCAGTGATAAA
>QNXU01000239.1 GCA_003973485.1 Bacteroidota bacterium
ACTCCATAAATCTTTCCTTTAAAGCCACCGGATAATAAATTATAAATCACTTTGCCTCCAGGCTTGGATTGATTTTCCGATGCGCCAATTACCGCAATACTTTCAGGCTTTAGGAGTGAATTTTGAAGCATTTTGATATCAATTATATGTGCTATTATTTAATATTATTCTTAAAATAGAATTAATCCGGCACAAAAGAAAGGAGGCCTTTTTACCAGTACCTCCTTCAAATATAGAACTATTTACTAAACGGGCTCTGAAACTTGAATTGCTGAAAAGTCCATGCTTACTGATGATGTAATAGAATTACTGATCAGGCAAGCTGCTTCTGCTTTTTCCATCAATCGAATTGCTCTGTCCGTTTTGGACTCATCATTCAAATCGATTGATGGCTTTAAAATTATTTCAGACATCTTGAATTTACCATCTACTTTTTCCAATACGCCCTCTGCTTTGCAATCAAACTTTGAAAATTCTAATTTTGAATATTCAGCCATTGCTAAAAAAGTGGTCATAAAACAGGATAAAACTGCACCTGTAAAAAGATGTTCAGGCGACCAAATCCCTTCAACTCCCTTAGGGAATTCAGGTGGTGTGGCTACTGTAACTTTCTCGTTAAGTTCTGGTGAACTAATTAAACCAATTCGGTCTTTTTGCCATTCAAGGTCTAAATTATAGGTGTGTTTGACTTCCATATTCTTTATATTTTAATTTAAGACAAATTTATCTTTTATTATACTTTTTTATTGTGATTTTTGTTACACAACTACTTATTTTTTAAAAATAAATCAGCTTAGTACTGCTGAAATTTGTGATAATGGAATCGATTTGACTTGATCTTCAAAATCATTTAATTTTTCTATAACATTATGAATTGCTTTTGATGAAAAACTAGCTTCTTTTTGAAATAAAGATTTATAATAATCAATGCCCTCTAATAGATTGGCTTTAAAATCATTTAAATACCTTAAAGCTTTTTTATCTGGTTCTTCCTTATACTGATTAAGTTCTTTAAGGAAATAATTTACATAAAGCTCCAACTCTTTTACAAACATATGAGGACGCTCTATTTGATTTAAAACATCCTTTTTCCCATAAATATGTTGGATCATATTCCTGAGACTAATTTTACCACTGAAATAGGCAAGATTTGGACCCGGACAAACTGTTACTCCAGCCCCTTCCAATTTAGTATCCATATTATTCTCATAGAAAAAAGCAGTGGACAAGCCTCCACATAAGCATTCCTTTTCCATCAGTTTCGAGTATTCCTCTTGGTATTTTTCCTTGCTTAAATTTTCACTCTGCAATTGGTTTAATTTAAGCTTATGATATTTGGCGGAAGCTGTACAAATTGGTTTATCCGTAAATTCTGTATTTAACATCAGAAACTTTTTGGTACAAGGACTTCCACTTTTTCCTTTCTGTAATTTTTTAGACATTTCCTTTTGCCTAGAGGATTTCCTTAAATTATTGAAAGGCACTCCCAATGGAGATGCATTGCTTAAGTAAAAATCTTTTTCCTCTGCCACAGATAATTGTTGGCAAGTAGCTTCATCTATTGATACTGCTTCCGGCACCAATAAAAATGGACTTCCCCATCCCACAGAATTCAAATTATAATGATTTAACAGGAAATCATGTTCTTCTGCAGTTCCAACTCCGCCCTGTGTGGTGATTTTTATTTCAGGCATTTTTTCCTGAACAATCCCTTTTTCGGATAAAGCTTTTTGATAAATAGGAAATAAAGTATTGACTAAGCTTTCATGGTTATTTTTAAATTCTTCAAGAATTGGCCCCATAAGTTTCCCTTGGGTTGCAAATGCATGCCCACCGCAATTCAAACCTGATTCCACTCTATATTCCGAAACCCAAATCCCTTTGTTAGCAAGTAACTTTCCTTGAATCAATGCAGATCGGTAATCGCTTACTTTAATAATTACTTCCTTTTTAAAATTGCCCGAAGCATCCGGAAGAAAATCATTAAATTCAGCCATATAACTAAATAATTTAGGGTTCATTCCGGCTGACAACACTACCGATGAAGACAAATTACTTTCTGCAAATGCCCTTAATGATGAGTGTCCATCATTGTATTGAATGGGAAGTGCTTCATTTTCATGGTAATTGGTTTTATCCAATTTAGTCATGATATTCACATCAATTCTTCCGGGGTTCAGCGTTTTGTGTAGAGACTCTAAAAATTCAGTTTGGCTAAAATTCTTAGCAAACTCAATGATTCTTTTTTTAACAGTTGAGTAATCAGGTAATAGATGCAGAAAATTATCGAAATAACTTTCGTCTGTAGCAAGTTTTACCTTATGCTCTTCAAACTTTTGCACCACTATTTTATGCATGAGATTAAGATAGGAAGTAATCCTTTTAGCTCTGGCATCTAACTCTGAAGACAAAATGGGGATAAACTCAAAATCAAACTTCTGAGAATAGAATTTTCTCACTTTTTCTATTAAAACGTCATCACCTAAGGACACTACCGAATTAATACCTAAATGTGCAATTCTGATTGGTGTATCAATTGTATAGGCTAATCCCATTACAGGAATGTGGAAAGAGTGCTGATGAGTTGAAAATGTCATAAATTAACTTTGATATTATAAGTAGACATACATTGTGTATGAATCCTTTAAACTTATTTGAAAATATCAAAGGTATGGGCTTGTTTTCAAACTAATACTGTGTTAAGTCAGTCTAAAAAATGAGAAGGGTCACAGTTTTTGGGAAAAACAATGTTTACACTCTTTACAAGCGACTCATTGTTATAAAACAACTTTTTTTACTACAAATAAAAAGATGGAAATATCTTTTTATTTGTAGTTTTGCAGTCTGACATATACGAAATTGAAGAGCATTTATAATAACAAAGCAATCTTGAATTGGCTGATTTTAGGATGTGTCCTGATCATCAGCATGGTAGTGATAGGAGGTATCACGCGCCTTACCCAATCTGGTTTATCTATTGTGGAGTGGAAACCTATTAGTGGGATTATCCCTCCTCTTAGTCAGGAGGAATGGCAACAGACCTTTCAGCAGTACAAAGAAAGTCCTGAATTTATTCATTACAGAAAGAATTTCACACTCTCAGATTTCAAGGAAATTTATTTTTGGGAATATCTACACCGCCTTTTGGGCAGAATAATTGGCATAATTTTCTTATTGCCATTTCTCTATTTTTGGATAAAAGGATATTTGGATTCCTCGCTTAAGAAGAAACTAATTATTATTTTTTTCTTAGGCTTATTTCAAGGCATTTTAGGTTGGTATATGGTGAAAAGCGGTTTGGTAAATGTTCCTCATGTTAGTCATTACCGACTTGCAGCCCATTTAATAACTGCTTTCGGGTTAATTGCTTATATATTTTGGGTGATTTTAGATTTCTTCCCACAAAAAAGAATAAAAAGCAGGAGTTTATTTAAATGGAATCTATCATTTCTAATTCTCTTAATTCTTCAAATTTGTTATGGGGCATTTGTTGCCGGACTGAAAGCAGGAAAGTGGTACAATACTTTTCCTAAAATGGGAGATGAATGGATTCCTTCCTCATTTAGTTATGAATTCAAGCATTACGGGCTTTGGGCTATGGTGGAAAGTCCTCCAGTAGTTCAGTTTATTCACCGTACTTTGGCTTATATTATTTTCGTTGTTGGACTTATCATCTTTATTCAAGCCTATCGAAAATTAAAATATATCCCAAAAACTGTCATATTTCTGCTTATTTTGATTGTAGCTCAATTTACCTTAGGTGTTTTTACTTTATTATATGCAGTTCCGATAAGTCTAGGTGTTCTTCATCAAGTTTTTGCGGCATTTTTAATGCTTAGCGGAATATACCTTGTTAAAGGCAGCACACCATTCAGCAAGAGCTAATTTTTTAACCACTTAATGTTAGTTAGAATACGCTCTTTCAAAAACGCTGACTTTTATCATACTGCAATATGAATTATTGCAGATGTAAATCAACGAAACCTCTTTTATTCTATTTAAATTGACTTTTTAACAATCCACACCTCTTGCATAGCAGAAAATATTTTGCTGTTTATTTTGAAAATAAGTCAGTACGGATTTACCTTTGAATAATAAAGGACTTATTTATCCTTTTTTATTGAGTATCCACTAAAAGCAAATAGTCATGTTATCAAAATCACAAGCACAAGCTTTTTTTCTGGGAGGGACGCTGGTCACCTTCCTAATTTTTATTGGTTTAACAGTTTATTCCATGATGCCCAGCAATGATCAATCAAATCATGAAAACATCACTGAGGAAGTCAAGCGTGGAAAGCATCTATGGGAAGAGAACAATTGTATGGGCTGCCATTCAATTCTAGGAGAAGGAGGCTACTATGCCCCTGAATTAACCAAAGTAGTGGACAGAAAAGGTGAGCCTATCATCAAAGCCATTCTGACTTCACCCGTTCCATGGCAGCCAAACGGTAGGAAAATGGTTGCTTATAATATGAGCGAAGAAGATGCCGAAGCTATGATAGAATATTTCAAATGGATTGGGGAAATAGACCTCAATGGATTTGACCACATGGTATCGCCTTTGGCAAAAGATAAAGCTAAAGGAAAATAAAAGAGCAATTAAAATTTTAAAAAGATGAAATATAAATCACAAAAAGTTGCGTATTGGTTTTTTGCACTGTGCATGCTACTCTTCACTTTGCAGATTGTTTACGGGTTTATCATGGGGTTTGCCCGTATAGGTTTTGATGTTTTTCATGAGTTCATTCCTTTTAATACCGCAAGGGCTGTACATACCAATTTATTGGTCGTTTGGTTACTAAGTGGATTCATGGGCGCGGCATATTATATTATACCCGAGGAAGCACAAAGAGAATTGGTAAGTGTCAAATTGGCCTACGTCCAATTAATATCCTTGGCTTTGGTTGGGGTAGCGGCCATAACTGGTTATCATTTTAACATTTGGGAAGGAAGAAAATTCCTTGAAATCCCTAGGGAATTGGATTACCTGGTGGTAATAAATGTTCTGCTTTTCCTTGGTATTATTATTACCACTTTATATAAAGGAAAACGCAAAACTACCACTTCAATAGTATTAGTTATGGGATTGTTTTTTGCGGCACTTTTATATCTACCGGGCATGATATGGTTTGATAGTCAGGTAACAGATTCCTTTTTCCGTTGGTGGGTAGTGCACCTTTGGGTTGAGGGTGTATGGGAATTGATCATGGGTGGTATTCTTGCTTTTCTATTGATAAAGCTAACCGGTGTTGACCGAGAGGTAATTGAAAAATGGTTATATGTGATAGTTGGATTAACTTTCCTGTCAGGAATTTTAGGAACAGGTCACCACTATTACTATATAGGCGTAAATAAAATCTGGATAATTGTAGGGGGTATTTTCTCCGCTCTGGAGCCGCTCGCATTTTTAGCAATGGCACTTTTTGCGGTCTATATGTATAGAAAAGGCGAAAAGAATCACCCTAATAAAATCGCTTTATTCTGGACGATTGGAGCTTCCATAGTTTCCTTTATTGGCGCTGGACTATTAGGCTTTGCTCATACTTTACCTCAAACTAATATTTATACCCATGGAACTTTAGTTACTGCAATGCACGGACACTATGCCTTTTGGGGTGCCTATGCTATGATTGTATTGGCTATTATTAGCTACAGTATGCCGAATATGACAGGTAGAAAAAGGTACAATAACACCAATGGGCATTTGGCATTTTGGCTTTCAAATATTGGGATGCTCGGAATGGTAACCGCCATGGGAGTAGCAGGTGTTGTACAAGTCTATCTGGAAAGAAAATTAAAAATGGAATTTATGATAGTGCAGGAAGAAGTTAAAATCCACTTTGTGGTAATGCTTCTGTGCGCAACACTTTTCACTGTAGGAATAGCTTTTTACATATATGAATTCATCAAATATGGAAAGCCAACGGATGAGGCTCTGGAAAGCGAAAATCCTTTTGATGAGGATAATGATAAGATGAGTAATCAAAAAAATCAAGCAGAAGCAGTTTCATAGATTGTGGTTAGTGATGGTTGTAAGGCGCGGAGTTTGCTTGTCATTTTTGTGATGTAAAATCTCAAAAACGTCTCCGCCCTTTCATTTAACACTTTAAATACTTAAAAGATGGAAAGTTCAATTTTTTATCAGGAAATAAATAATGAAAAGGAAGTTTTTGAACATAGCTTTAAAAACAAAATCCCACTCTTGCTAAAAGGACCTACTGGAAGTGGCAAATCCCGATTTGTGGAATACATGGCAGAACAACTAGACCAAAAGTTGATTACCGTTTGCTGTCATGAAGAGACTTCAGCCACGGATTTAATTGGCAGATATATAATAAAAGGAGCTGAAACTGTCTGGATTGATGGGCCACTTTCAAAAGCAGTAAAAGAAGGTGCCATTCTGTATCTGGATGAAGTAGCTGAAGCCAGACCGGATGTGATTGTAGCGATTCACTCTTTGACCGACCACAGACGTGAACTCTTTATTGATAAATTAGGAGAAACGATTAAAGCAGACCCTAATTTTATGTTGGTGGCTTCTTATAATCCTGGTTATCAAAAAGGCTACAAGGAACTAAAACCATCCACCAGGCAGCGATTTATTGCTCTCTCATTTGATTATCCAAAAGCAGATATTGAAATGATGATCCTGGAAAAAGAAAGTGGAATAGACCATAGCAATGCCAAGAAAATAGTGAACATCGGCAATAAAATTAGAAATCTGACGGAATTAGGCTTGGCAGAAACCGTTTCAACCCGACTACTGGTGGATGCCTCTATTTTGATTAAAAGTGGTTTGGCGAAACGGCAAAGTATGCATGTAGCGGTAGTGGAACCATTATCGGATGATGAGCATACCACTACTTCACTAAAAGACCTTTGTGATTTAATGATTTAATCGGGCACGAAATTTAGCACATCAACTGTCGGATTAATTCAGGAGAGATAATTCTAAAATATAATGATATGGGATTTGAGCCGGATGAATGGATATTTGGAAAGGTAGCCAAATACTTTAAAAACAAGAAAGCAAAGCAAAATGAGCAGCTACCACAAAAAGTAAGCTTGGATGAAATTAAACCCAGACTTACTTTGCTAGCCCGTGCTATCAGCGGAAGTGCTATAGAAATTTACCCTGCCGAAGCAGAGGGAGGCTGGAAAGGCAATAATTTCTTCCTCCCAATAAGTTTTTCAGAATTCCCAACTAAAGAAGAAAATCTCTCTTTCTATTTTTTCAGGTTAATCTATTTATGTGTTCAAAAGGAGAAAAATATTAATTGGGAATATCCTGAAGATGACCTGACGCTTTCAAGGAAAATGGCTGTTCAAAGTGCGGAAGAGATTTTGTCCGAGCTTTTTGAAGAATTTCCAGTTGCAGAAGAATTGCACGTTAATTTTTACCAGTTTTTTAAGGATAAGGCAGAAGAAAATCAATTGCCAGACTTTAGCATGCTTTATGGCAAGTGGATGAAGCCAAATAAAGAAGAGCAAGAGCTTGACAGATTAGAGAACTTTGACAACAAACTGCATCAAGCCCAAGACAAGGCGGATACTATCATAAAAACCAAAGCAGTAGAAGAAATCAAAAGCCTGACCATAGACAAAAAGCAACAGGAAGATTATGTGCTGTTACACAATTTTGAAAAAGTAGAAACTGCAGAAGAGCATGATGGGCTATGGCGAGATTTTGATGGTTCGGATGAACTTGAAAAACATCAGGATGCATTGGAAGAACTTAAAATGAGCCAAACAGTACGGGTTGATGAGGCTGTTCATTCAGTTTACCAAGCAGATTTTGTAGAGCAAACAACCATTGCAGAAAGTGCTGAAAAAGTGAGCGATGCTTATTATATCCTTTACGATGAATGGAATTATAAATCCAATAGCTACCAGCGGGATTTCTGTAAACTATTTCCTGATTTTCTGAAGGAAACAGATACTCATTATTACCAAAACACCATCCAGAAGAATAAAAGTGTATTAAATTCTTTAAGAAAGATGGTGGCTTCCATAAATAATAAAGCCCGGCAACAAAAAAGGCTTACGTCAGGTGGCAATTTCGACCTAGATGCTTTGGTGGATTTTTATACAGATATTCAAGCCAAAAAATCACCTGATGAAAACATTTATGTTGATAATCGGAAAAAGGAAAAAGATCTTTCACTAAGCTTACTATTGGATTTAAGCCTTTCCAGTGACAGCTATGTCAATAACCGAAAAGTACTAGATGTTGAAAAAGAGGTCTCCATTCTTTTTGGAGAAATATTGAATGAGTTCAATATTGATTTCTGCATTGACGGCTTCTATTCCAAAACTAGAAATCACTCCAGCTACCTTACCATCAAGGATTTTGATGAAAAATGGTCAAGTGCCCGCTATAAAGTTGGAGCTATTGCACCAAGCGGCTACACTCGAATTGGCACTGCTCTACGACATGCCGGAAACAGATTGCAAAGCAGGGAAAGCCAAAACAAATGGGTGATTTTGCTAAGCGATGGCAAGCCAAATGATTATGACCGCTATGAAGGCAAATACGGGGTGCAGGATGTGAAGCAAGCACTGAAGGAATTCAATCAAATGAATATCAATTCCTATGCAATAGCCATAGAATCACAAGCTAAATATTATTTACCTCAGATGTTCGGACAAAACCATTATCAGATTCTTTCAAAGCCTGATGATTTAATTCACTCTTTGGTGAAATTATATACAAAAATTAAAAATCAATAGTTATGCAAATACCTGAAGAAATAGCAAAATTGCCGAAATGGCACCCGCTTAATCATTATATAAAAGAGATTGAACTTTTGCAGAATATTATCTGGGAACTACGGACATTTAAGGCTTCAGAAGAGCCACAAGTTTTTTTTAATCTCTTCAACAACTTGAGCACCATTGACAAGAGATTTGAACGCAAGGAAAACCAACTTTTCCCTTATCTGGAGAAAAGAGGTTGGGATGGTCCTTCTCAAAATATGTGGTCTTTCCATGATAATTTAAGAGATCAGTTTAGATTGTTGAGAAAGGCTTTTGAGGAAAGAGAATTTGAGAAAATAGATCAAAATATTCACTATCTATTAGATGGCATCAATAATTTGATGGCTGTAGAACAAAGTGTTTTATTTCCCAATGCTCTTGAAATATTAGAAGAGCAGGATTGGAAAGAAATGGAAAAAGGAGAAATAGAAATAGGCTGGATGGCAGGCTGTGAACCTGCTCCAAAGGAAGTGCCAGCATATGTGCATCCTTCTGAAGATGAAAGTGCGAAAGACCTCTCATTTCTAGACAAAGAAAGTGCACATTATGATGAAGGCTACATGACAGTAGAACAAGTCAATCTACTGTTCAGAACTATCCCGGTTGATATCACCTATGTGGATGAAAATGATAAAGTGATTTTTTATAACAGAGGTGAGGAGCGAGTTTTCCCTAGAAGTGCAGGCATTATCGGTAGAGAAGTCAAATTCTGTCATCCACCAAAAAGCGTGGGCAAAGTCTTGAAAATTTTGGAAGCCTTTAGGGCAGGAACCAAAAGCGAGGCTTCCTTCTGGATCAATTTCAAAGGACGCTTAATCTACATACGATATTTCGCAGTTCGAGACGATCAGAAAAACTACAAAGGGGTGGTAGAAATGTCACAGGACATTACAGAAATAAAAGATATTGACGGAGAAAAAAGATTATTGGAATGGAACTAACATCAAGAATTCAGCAAAATGAAATCAATTATAAAGCCATATCATCACCTCCAGGGGGAATCTTGTTATGGATTTTGATCTTACTAGAAGTGTTTACTTTTGGACTGGCTTTAGCAGGCTTGATTTATTACAGATTCCAAGAACCGGAGCTATTCGCACAATCAACTGCCGTTTTAAATAAAACTCTTGGAAGTATTAACACAATTGTATTGTTAAGCAGTGGTTTTTTCATGGCAGTTGCAGTTCATTACTTTAAAAAGCAGAATGTCAAAAATGGCATCTATTCTATGTTTGCTACCATTTTGATCGGTTCTTCATTTTTGGTCATTAAGTGGTTTGAATATGAGGAAAAATTAGAGGTCGGTTTAGGGCTAGATGAAAACATGTTTTTCACCTTCTATTGGCTGTTAACCGGCTTCCATTTCATTCATGTAATAGTGGGCTTAGTCATCCTAAGCCTTATCCTACTGAAAATAACCAATAAACAAAAACCCTATAAAATAGAGGATATTGAAGCAGGGGGAGCATTTTGGCATATGTGTGATTTAATTTGGCTGTTGCTTTTCCCTGCTCTTTACCTGATTTTTTAATGATTGAAATTTTAAGATTTTAATAAAATGAAAAGATTGATTATAGTTTACCTCGTATTGATAATTTTGACTATTGTTAGTGCTTATTTTTCGGGCATGGAAATGGATCAGCTGTGGATTCCTGCAGGAATAGTAATGGCTCTTGCTGTCTTCAAATTTGTTTTAGTAGTTATGGAGTATATGGAATTGCGCAAAGCCCATGGAATTTGGAAGTTTAGTGTAATCCTTCTGGCTGTTGTCACTGCTTTGATTGTGGGTGTTTTTGGGGGAGTTCAAATATTATGAGTTTTAATTTATCTTAAATTATATACAATGAATTATATTAAATCATTCTCAACGATTATACTTATAAGTGCGGTTTTAATGAATTGCAATGGAAAAAAGCAAGGAAATGAAGAAGCACACTCTGAGCATAAGGCGCAAAATAAAAATACTGGAATAGAATTGAATCAGGGAGAAAAATGGATCGTGAATGAAGAAATGAAACCATTTTTAAAGCAATCAGAAGAGATCCTTCATTCCTATATTGCTTCAAATGACACCAGCCATTCAGAACTTGCTGGTCAGTTAAAAGCGCAAAACGATCAATTGATTTCAAGTTGCACCATGAAAGGAAAAAGCCATGATGAGCTGCATAAATGGCTTCACCCACATCTTCAGTTGGTAAAGCAACTAAAGAATGCTGAATCAGAAAAAGAAGCTAAAGCTCTTATCCAAAAATTGGAAGACTCTTATAAAATTTACCACCATCATTTTCAGTGATGCAAATTCAACTTTTCCAAAGTTCTAAACTTTGGAAAAGTTTTAAAATGGTACGAGCTTCCCAGCTCGCACTCTTTCCATTTGAAATTCAAGACAGGCTAGCATTTACTCTGATAATTATGTTGTCACATTCAACTTCTCCTGAGACTTCATTTGCTTATGCCTGATAATAGCCGCTATAGATATAATCAGCAATATGCCAACAATCCAATAGACCCAGCTTGGTATAGGAACAGGATCTCCTTTTGCATAGGAATGCAATCCTGAGAGATAGTAATTTACTCCAAAGGACGTCATGATAATGGAAGAAAAAGCCCATAAACTAGCTAAATTGAATATCAAATTATCTCTGAAATTTGGAATCAGCCTGATGTGCACTACAATAGCATATACGATGACAGAAATCAGTGTCCAGGTTTCTTTTGGATCCCAAGCCCAATATCTTCCCCAACTTTCATTGGCCCAAACACCGCCTAAAAATGTACCAACCGCTAAAAGAAATAAGCCAATGGTAATCGACATTTCATTTACAATGGTTAATTCCTCCATGCTCTTCCACCATTGATCCTTTGGATTTTTCGGTTTGAAAATCAGTAGCAATAAACTTAAAAGACCGATAATAGCAGCTAATGCCAAAGGTGCATATCCACTCACAATAATAGCCACATGGATTTTCAGCCAGTAGGAGTTCAAGACAGGCATCAGGTTAGTAATTTCTGGATTTAACCAATCCAAAAAGCCTACAAATAAGAGAGTACCGGAAAATAATAATCCCAAAGGCAAGGCAAAACGTGACTTTCTTGAGAACATTAAGCCAAAGAACAATACGCCCCAAGCCACAAAAACCAGCATTTCAAAACCATCACTCCAAGGGGGGTGTTTGGCTATATACCAGCGTAAACCTAAATGAAAAGTAAAAACCAAGAGGCCCATCCAACTCAAAAATTTACCCGTTCTCCAGGAAATCCTAAGCCCCGAATTATCATAAAACAGGAACAAAACAGCTACTATTAGCATAAGTATTCCAATCAACCAGAATGGGCCAAATAATCTGCTTCCCAGATTCAATTCAGTATAAAATAGTTCCGCTTTAATTTCCATTTCGGAAGGATAAACCTCTTCCCCAACTTTTTGCTGATAAAGACTGATATAGCCCAAGGCTTCATCTGCTGCAGACCAATCTCCCTCTTTAATTCCTTTATCAAGGTTTTGTAAATAGAGAGGAATGATATTTTTCACAAAGCGCCCGTCATCTTCACCAAAGCCCTGATCGAACTGATTCTTAGTGAACCAAGTGTTATTTTCTTCTCCTTCAAGTGGAAAAAGCCGTAAGAAATCCCCTGATAGAAGTGCATAAAATATATTGAAACGCTCATCGGTTTTCAACAACTCCTTATGACCTTCATTTCGCTCTGAAGGTTTTAGCTTATTAGCCGTTTCTACCAAATGGTTCAACTTATATGCTCCATCATCTGCGAGAAACTGCCTAAAACTCAATCGATCTGTTGGCTCCACTCCCAAAGCTTTGAAAGCTTCCAATGATTTTTCCTTATCAATTTTAATCAAAGGCAAATTGCCATAAGTGATAGGATCAAGCTGTACAGCGAGTATAAATTGTTCCGGACTTAGCTTTACTGTTTCATCCTTTAAAGGAATTGGCATATAAGTTTTACCGCTAAGCTTACGAACAATTTCATGTGCCAGGGTATTGAGCGGTTTCATTCGCCCATCCATATCCTGAACAATCAATTTTCCATATTCATCTGCTTTTTCCTCAGGCACCATGGAATGCTCGATGGCGGATCTATCCTGCGCATGTAATCCTAAAAAACTAAAGCAAAGAAGGGCTAAAATTAACGTTGTTTTCGGACTAATTTTAGATTTCTTATTGTTGTGCATTCTGTTAAGCTTTTTATTGAGCAAGGAAAAACGGCTTCCTTTTGCAAAAAGAGTCAACAGCATACCCAAGGTTAATAAAGTATAGCCCAAATAGGTGATATAGGTACCAGGTCTGTTCTGATTGATCGAAAGTATCGTTCCTTTTTCGTCAGTATCATAAGAGGCCTGATAAAAGCGATAGCCTGCATGATCCAGCACATTATTCATAAATATGCGGAAAGGGAAGTTATCCTTGCCATCTCTTACTTCCACCTCACTGGCATAGCTGGCAGGGCTTCGGCTACCAGGATAACGCTCCAATTGGAAATCAGAAAGGTATAAACTAAAAGGAAGTTTCATGGCTTTAGGGCCATAAGTAATACCAAATTCCTGACCATCATACTCAAATTTTGTCCAATCAGGTTCAATGCTCACTACATGCACAAATGCATCGGTCAACTTATTGCCTTTTGTATCTTCCACCACTAAATGAGCCACATCTGTCATATTCTCAGCCTTCTTTTCGTCTTCTTCTGTTTTATAACTCAAGGCTGAATTTTCATTTATGGATTTCACCAAAAATGCCCCTCCATCCCATTGATATAAGCTCATATACTTCAGTGGCTTCTTCTCATTCTTATGCAAGGTGTCCATTTTTTGAGTGGACATTTCCCTAATGCTTAGCTGCTTATCGGATTCAATCATCCATTCACCCTCGTCCTTGAATATCCTGACATCAGCTTGCGTATCCTTTTTAGTTGCAATAGCCAAACTCTCCAATTTAACCTGCTGACCTTCTTTCAAAAGATAATCTTCCCTACCCTCTCCCTTTATTACAGCCAGTGAGATAAAGGTTTGATCTCCTTCAATAAAACTTTCTTTACCAGCAGCAATGTAATCCGCAACTTTCACTTTTAATTCCTTCTCAGCCAATTCTACATCCGTTTCAAAAGGGTCGAATGTTTTAGGAGTAAAAGTTAATTTCTCATTAAAATGATGGGGCTTTTCATGATCCAATGTTTCCAGTTGTAAATAGCGTTCATTGGTGTAGAAAATGCTTTCTTCCTGTTTTTCTCGGATGTGGATCATGCCTTCTTTACCAAAATAGCGCGTGATACCAGCACCCAAAACGATAATTACAAAGGCTATATGAAACAAACCAACCGGCCACTTTCCTTTGCTGAATAATTTATATTTATTGATGTGGGACAAAAAATTAATGGCCATCCATGCAATGATGAGCTCAAACCACCAAGCCTCGTAGACCATGGCACGTGCGGTTTCAGTTCCGTAATCATTTTCAATAAAAGTAGCCACACCCATTGAAATGGCAAAAGCCAATAACAAAACTAAGGTGACTTTAGTCGATAATACTATTTTTAAAATTTTGTTCATTAGAATAAAACGCCTATAAATCTATTTTTCATTGTCGGCCTAAATATGAACATCATATAAGCCCAATTTTGCGTGTTTTTATATTCTGCTTGTCCTTGTAAGAATTCAAAAGTCTCGGAAGCAAAAATTTGGCTATAACCGCCTTGAACTGAAACTGCACGATTTAAAATATACCCAAAAGAGAGATCTATTTCTGTCCCTAAATAAGGATCAAGTGATTTTAAAACTGGTGTAATGGCAGGTCCACCCTCACCGAATTGCTTGACTTCTGCCTGAGCGGCAAAAACATGTCCGTCTATTTGGGTAAAAACTTTAGGATTAAACTGATACCTTCCTTTTAAATAGTAATCCTGCAAACCTACATTGTTTACAAATCTTCCTCCCACGAAGAATAAGTCCATATATCCATTATGGGCATGATTAGTTCCATAAAGCGGATTAAAGGAATTATTCTGCTCAGTTGACAGATGATCTGTTCCACTCAATATTTCA
>QNXU01000002.1 GCA_003973485.1 Bacteroidota bacterium
GAAAGGGCATTGTTGTCGGAAAATGTTGCAATATGTGGAAGCTTAGTAAGCCTAATTATCTTTAAACTTGATAATCTTGGAATCATAAACTTTTACTGATTTCCATAATTGTTGATACCTATTAATAAATTGAAGGTGTTCAGGATGATCTGCATAAGCTTTATTACTCTTAATCTAGGTGAAAATTGAGTAGTTTGAAATATCAGCGATAATAGCTCTCGATTGGGCAGTATTAGGCTATTTTAAAACTCATAGTTCTCAAATAATTACCTAAAACCAAAATAATTTCATATCATTAGAATATGTGTTATGATGTCAGTTATTTAACTCAAAAGAAAAAGAAATACGCTAAGCGTCATCCTGACAAGGATTTGAGCGCTTTAGAAAACTATTTTGATAAAAACGGAAATCCAGTAAAACCTATATTTCATACTACTGGCTTTGAGCATCCAAAATTACCCGTAATCACTAATGAAAATCCAGATGAGTTTACGCTATTTCAATGGGGACTAATCCCATTCTGGATCAAGGACGAGAAACAGGCAACCGAAATCCAGAACAAGACCATCAATGCCAGAGGTGAATCCCTATTTGAAAAGCCTGCCTTTAGTAAAGCTGCTGCAGATAGAAGATGTATTATTATGGTAGATGGATTTTTTGAACATCATCATAAACAAAAGCAGTTAATCCCCTATTTCATAAGCTTGAAAGACAATGCACCTATTAGTTTGGCAGGAATTTGGGAACAATGGGAAAATTCTGAGAACGGAAAGAAAATATCTACCATAAGTGTGGTAACCACAGAAGCCAATCCATTAATGGCTGAAATTCATAATAATCCGAAATTGAAAGAAGCCAGAATGCCGTTGATACTTCCAGAAGAATTGGAGTCAGAATGGCTTATGGACATAGATGACAAAACTAGTGAGGAAAGAGTTAAAGCTCTTATTCAACCCTTTGATCAAGATTTGATGCAAGTATGGCCTGTAAAGCCTATAAGGGGAAAGAAAAACAAATCACAGAATGCTGATATAATTAAAAAACATGAGCTTGGAGAGCAGCTGGGGTTGTTTTAGGGCATATTTGAATATAATAAATTTTGACAAATTTGATGTTTCAGAAGGTTTATGAAACTTATTGAAAGTTCTTTGTAATATGGACACATGCGGAATCGCGTGCGCCAACAGGGATAGAAAAATATTTTACTTCCGCCTGCCTCCGGCTGGTGGAAACTACTACCGCCTCTGGCGGATTCTTTTTATTTTTTGGTAACAAACTACTATACTGGGCAATTTTACGATCCTATTTATCTTCACTTCTAAAACCTAAAAATACTTAACATCTTTAAAAAATAAACATTTTTAAGCTATTGAATTTATCACCCAATTAATTAATACCTTTGCGGCTTAATTTAATACGATATGATTTCAGTAGATGCAGTAGGCGTTGAATTTAGTGGTACCACCTTATTTAACAATATAACTTTCAACATTAATGAGAATGACCGCATTGCCCTTATGGGCAAAAATGGTGCGGGTAAATCGACTTTGCTCAAAATTATTGCAGGAGCTAATAAACCAACTTATGGTAAAATTTCAGCTCCTGGAGATGCAATAATTGCCTACTTACCGCAACATCTATTAACAGAAGACGACTCCACAGTTTTTGAAGAAGCTTCCAAAGCATTTGCTGCAATCTTGGAAATGAAAAATCAGATGGAATGGTGTAATCAGCAGTTAGAAACACGTACTGATTACGAATCTGATGAATACAGCAAAATAATTGAGCAGGTTTCCGAATTAAGTGAAAAATACTACAGCATTGATGATATCAATGTAGATGCAGAGGTTGAGAAAACCTTGCTTGGTTTAGGATTTGTAAGATCTGATTTTAATCGTTCCACTGCTGAATTTAGTGGTGGTTGGCGAATGCGAATTGAATTGGCTAAAATTCTTTTGAAAAAACCTGATTTAATCCTTTTAGATGAGCCTACCAATCATTTGGATATCGAATCCGTGCAATGGTTGGAAGATTTTCTAACCAATAATGCTAAAGCTGTTATGGTGATTAGCCACGATAAAACCTTTGTGGACAATTTAACTAATCGCACTATTGAAATCACTCAAGGTAAAATTTACGATTATAAAACTAATTATTCACACTATTTAGAACTCCGTAAAGAAAGGCGCGAACAGCAGCAGAAGCAATTTGATGATCAAGCCAAACAGATAGCTGAAATTCAACAGTTTATCGATCGATTTAAAGGTACTTATTCTAAAACTCTTCAAGTACAATCTCGCGTAAAAATGCTAGAAAAAATGGAGATTGTGGAAGTAGATGAGGTTGATACGGCTGCTTTGAATTTAAAGTTCCCTCCTGCTCCGCGTTCAGGGAATTATCCGGTGATTGCCAATGGTTTGAGTAAAGCTTATGGCGACCATGTAGTTTTCAATGATGTTTCCCTGACCATAGCTAGAGGTGAAAAAATCGCTTTTGTGGGTAAAAACGGTGAAGGTAAATCCACTTTAGTGAAAGCCATAATGGGTGAAATTGACTTTGAAGGTGAATTGCAAGTAGGTCATAATAGTATGATTGGTTACTTTGCACAGAATCAGGCTGCTTTACTAGATGGCGAGCTTACTGTTTTCCAGACTGTTGACAATATTGCTAAAGGAGATGTCAGAACTAAAATCAAAGATATGTTAGGTGCTTTTATGTTTAGTGGGGACGCCCTTGACAAAAAGGTGAAAGTTCTTTCTGGTGGCGAACGCACCCGATTGGCGATGATAAAATTATTGCTTCAACCTGTTAATTTGTTAATTCTGGATGAACCTACCAACCACTTAGACATCAAAACAAAAGAGATTTTGAAAGATGCCTTGAAAGCATTTGAAGGAACCATGATCTTAGTCTCTCACGATAGAGATTTCCTTGATGGTTTAGCCAACAAAGTGTTTGAATTTGGTAATATGCGAGTAAAAGAGCATTTTGAGGATATTAATGGCTTCTTAAGGAATAAGAAAATGGAGAATTTGAAAGAGATAGAAAGGAAGGTTTAATGGGTTAATGTAGAGTGGACACATGCAAAACTAGTGCGCCAACGGGGGTACTTGATTTATTAAAATAATGACAGTGGGTTTTTATAATTATTCCAAAATCGCACAAGAAATATTGAAGATTTTTCAATCTGATAAAATAATGTGATTTGCTTTAATACAACAGCTCTTCGAATGGACTTGTAATCGCTTTTAGGATATAGTTTTGGATTTATTTTTAATAAGTCTAATACTAATTCTACCTCATCAATAAAATTAATTGCAGATTCTTCAGACCATTCCCGTATAAGGTAATCTATATTTTCTTCGTAATCATATTTTGCTTCATCTGATCATATGATTTCCATAAATACTATTTAAAAAGGTGAGGATATTTTTCTTTGGTTGATTTTAAAACAGATTCATTTGAGTGAGTTCTACCATTGGCAATAGAATCAAGTCCCTTGTCAACAGCAATTTTTTCTTCCTTAGAAAGAGATGGTAATACTCCCTGCTGACTAGATTTTTGGAAAGTTTTTAACTGTCTTATAATTCGGTTATCATTTACCCCTGCTAACCATTCAATTAAATTAAGTTTCTCAGACTTTATATCCACAACATTGCTAGTTTTAATAACTTAAAGTTAACAATTATTTGAATTAATTGGGTTCAATATAATTAATGATTTTAATGCAGTTTTCTATATTATCTTGTTCTCCCATGTTGTGGACACTTGCGAATCTCTTGCGCCAATTAGAGGATTCAGCTGCTCTAATATCACTAAAAGAGAATTTAGATAAATATCAAACTTAATTTCGATCTTCATCCGTCAAAAAGAAGATTTCATTAACTGGCTTATCAAAATATTCAGAAATCCTCAAAGCTAAAACAGTAGATAAAACATATTTATTACTTTCAATGGAATTGATCGTTTGACGGGATACTCCCACTATTTTAGCAAGTTCCTCTTGTGTTATGTTTTTAATAGCCCGCTCTACTCTTAAGTTATTGGTCATGGGATTAACTGTTTTTCCATTTCAAATAATGAAAATTAAAAAATATGTAAGTGTTCAATAACCAAACAGCTAAGTAAGCACTCATAAAATCAGTAAAGATTGACCCTTGAGTAAATAACTGTATTATAGCAATTGCAGCAAGCCCCCATATCAAATAAAAAACTCCCATGGCAAATGCTTTCAGCCTAAGCTGTTCAATCATTTCATCTTCTTTTGACTCTTTAATAAAATTCAACATACCAAAACCTATTGCCCAACATAAATACATCAAATCAGCTACTGCTTCCTGTGGGAATTCAAATGAATATGGAATAAATATAAAACTTAATAAGAAAATTATTGGGAAAGGAAATAAAGCATAAGCTACCCATTTCCATTTTCTGCTTAATAGAGGATATTTAAATTCAAAGTTCATAATTATCTTTTTGCTTTACATAAAGTAAAACATACTGTACATTATATCCAAATATTTTTACATAAAAGGTAACTTATGTTGTAAGGCTATTTGAAATTTGTTTGAAATAGTAAATCTATTTTAGTTGAATTTAAAACTTAGATGCTCTAAGGGATGGAATAGACAAATACGAACCGTGTGCGCAACAGATACGAATGGGTAAACTGAAAAATAACAATCTATCCTTTCATTATATCAGGTCGCTGCTTAGTATAGAAAAAATCCGTTATGTAAATATTATCACCTCCAATTCGGTAAATAATTTTAAAATTTCTTTCAATTAATCTTCTATGACCTTTATTCAAGTAGCTGATTCCGGTCTGACCTGCGGTACTGACCTAAGTATTCCATAGGATCAGACTAGGTATAGACGCTTGGATTAAATCAACTTTGCCTCAACTCCAAAATTGTAATCTCAGGTGGGATTCCAATCCTTCCAGGATAACCAAGATAGCCATATCCCCTATTCACATACAGACTTTGATTTCCTTCTTGGTAAAGTCCTGCCCATTGTTTGTACACATATTGAGATGGGCTCCATTTGAATCCTGGGATTTCTATTCCGAACTGAAAACCGTGGGTATGGCCTGCCAACATTAAATCAATATCGGAATAGTCTTTTCTGATTTGGGCATCCCAATGGCTTGGGTCATGAGAAAGTAATATTTTGGTGGGTAAATCCTCAGTTCCTGCATAAGCTTTGCTAATATCTCCGTATTTGGCAAATCTTCCTGCTCCCCAGTTTTCTACTCCTAAAACTGCTAAAGGCTCATTATCCACGGTCAGAATTCGGTTCTCATTAGTCAGCAAATCCCACCCCATGAGTTTATGGGCTTCTTTTAAATCCTGCAGGTTTTGAGCTTTCGCTTTTTCACTACTCCAGTTTTTATAATCCCCGTAATCATGATTTCCTAAAGTGGAAAACACTCCTAGATCAGCTTTCAACTTTGAAAAAATAGGAATATATTTTCCTACCTCTTTCGCTTCATTATTCACCAAATCACCTGTAAAGAAAACCATATCAGGTTTTTCTGCCATCAGCATATCTATTCCACCTTCAACTGCTATTCTATTCCAAAAACTACCGCTATGAATATCTGAAAGCTGAGCTATTTTTACTCCGTGCCAAGCTTTCGGTAAATTGGGTATCACAATTGATTTTCTTCGGATGCGGTAATCATGTGCTCCTGAGATTATTCCAAAACTCATAGCTGCCAAAGGCAGAGTACCTGCGACCAATGCAGACTTAGCAAAAAACTCAGATCTACTTATTTTTTCTCCCTCAATACCACTTTTTGAATTATTTAAAAGATCAGTGATCTTATAAAAACTCCATTGTCCGAATCGAATTACATCGCCAATCAATAGCACCAATAAGGCAATAGTTTTTGAAAGGTAATTCATAAATACCAGCACCAACATAAACTGCCGAGCCACACGCGAAAAGAAATCAGGATTTCCAAAATGGTATAGGAAAAAGCCCAAAAGCGTGATAGCCGTAAATCCCCAATAAATTCCAAAAACAATGTTTTTCGATAAGGGAGAAAAATTTTGCACAGCAATTTTCAATGCCTGAAAGACGTAGAGGTCAATCAGAATGAAAATGACAGCAACTAGCGGTATGAGGATTAGTTTGGACATGTGGTGGAGTTGGAAGTTGGAGGTTAGAAGTTGGGAGCGGAAACTTCGAGCTTCCTACTCCCAACTTCTAACTTATCGCCCTATCCCAAATTTAGCATTTAATTGATTTGCAATAAGATACATAACAGGTACGATTACCAATGTTAAAAAGGTTGCGAATGTCAAACCAAATATTATAGTCCAACAAATCGGTTCCCAAAACATAACGGAATCTCCACCTAAATAAAAATCTGGATTGTAGCTGGTGAATAACTGTATAAAATCAAAATTGAATCCAATTGCCAAAGGAATTAAACCTAGAATGGTTGTGATAGCAGTCAACAATACTGGTCTCAAACGAGTTTTTCCCGCTAGCATCACTGCCTCTTTTACCATTTCATAAGTTAAACTTTCACCTTCTTCCAAATTCAACTTCTTATTGGCCTTACTGATTTCAATAAAGTCAATAAGAACGATAGCATTATTTACTACTATACCTGCCAGTGAAATAATCCCTATCATAGTCATTACAATTACAAAATCCATCTGGAAAGCTACTAATCCTAGGAACACCCCAATGGTACTGAAAATCACCGAACTCATGATAATGAATGGAGCTGTTAACCTATTAAACTGCGCTACTATAATTAAAAAGATTAAAAAGACAGCCAACAATAAAGCTATACTTAAGAACTCCAGTTCTTCGGCCTGTTCCTCCTGCTCACCTGTAAATTTAATTTCGTATCCTGCAGGAACTTCGAAATCCTTCATGGCAGCTTTCAATTGATTATTGACATTAGTGGCATTGTATCCATCTAATATATTGGAATAAACCGTCACCACTCTATCCAATTCTTTACGATTAATAGAACCATACGTACTGGTATATTCCACATCTGCTACAGCACTAATCGGCACTTGATTAACTTTTCCTGAAGATTGATCTCTATAGGTTATCTTTTTATTAATCAATGCATTTACATCATAACGATATTCATCATTGTAGCGCAACTGGATTTCATAGTCATCTTCACCTTCTTTATATTTAGAGATTTCCTTTCCGAAAAGTCCTGTTCTGATTTCATTGGCGATAGTTGCTGTACTTAAGCCAAACCTTCTAGCGCTTTCTCGATCAATATTGATGGTCAATTCTGGCTTCCCTACCTCTAAATCTGTTTTTAAATCTTCAATACCTCCAATATTTTGATTATTAATAAAAACAGTTAGGTCTTCCGTAATTTGAATTAACTTATCATAATCTTCTCCACTAATTTCGATATTAAGCGGCTTCCCAGTTGGTGGTCCTGCCTGATCTTTATCTACGGTAATAGAAACACCAGCATATTTATCTGCCACAGCCTCCCTTATTTCATTCATCACTTTTGTGGTTGAAATTCCATTTCTGTATTTGAATTCCACAAAATTGACCGTAATTCTGGCTTTATTTGGCGTATCGGATTGCCCCATAGCAGTCGGATCACTTGGGTCACTCGCCCCTTTTCCTACATTAGCTACAACTGATTCAACTATTTCAGAATAAGGTTCAATCACTTTTTGAACTTCTTTCTCAATTTTAGTAGAGAATTCATTAGTATGTTCCACATCAGTTCCAACCGGAAACTCTACAAACACATTGACATATTTTGGTTCGTTTTCAGGGAAGAATAAAACATTTGGGGTAAAAACTCCCAATAACATTACGGAACCAAACAATGCTACAACTGTCCCTCCTAGGAATAAATAAGGATTTCTTCCTTTTATCGCAAAAGCAAGTGTACGTGAATATAAGCCTTCAACCGCAGGTAAAAATCCTCTTTGAAATTTTCTAGAAAGTGGAGTAAGAATATAGGTGTTGATTAAACCTAATGCACCAAACAAAATTGCCAGATTACCTAGCGCATAAACTTTCAACAGAATAAAAATTGCTCCAATGGCAAATGAAATTCCAGCAATTCTCCAAACTCTTTTATAATTCAACCTACCGCCTTCATCTATTCTCATGAATGAAGCTATAAATACCGGATTTATAACCAAGGCCACAAACAAAGAGGAACCTAAAGTAATTATTAAAGTAATCGGCAAGTATTTCATAAACTCCCCAATTAAACCAGGCCAAAATGCTAATGGCAAAAAGGCTGCTAAAGTGGTAGCTGTAGATGAAATAATAGGCAAGGCTACTTCTCCTACTCCAATTTTAGTGGCTTTGATTGGAGAATATCCTTCTTCCATTAAACGATAAACATTTTCCACTACCACAATGCCATTATCAACCAACATTCCCAATGCCATAATTAAAGAGAATAATACAATCATATTAATCGTAATTCCTAAGGCACCTAAAATCATGAAAGCCATAAAAATTGACATCGGAATAGCAATCCCCACAAAAAGTGCATTTCGAGTTCCTAAGAAGAATAACAGCACTAATACCACCAATATAACACCAGAAATAATGTTATTTTCCAAGCTACTTACCTGATCTCTTGTTTGTTGCGATTGGTCATTTGTAATTGTAACCTCCAATCCATCAGGAAATACTTCTTGTTTGGCTTTTTCAATTACCTCGTTAATTTTTTCAGTTAATATCAGTAAGTTTTCACCACTTCTCTTTACCGCATCCACCATTACAACCGCCTCGTTATTTAATCGAGCATAACTTTGCTTTTCTTTATAATCAAACTCAATTTCAGCAATATCTTTCAGGTATACGATGTTAGCATTTTCATTTTTAATGATAAGGTTTTCCAATTGCTCAGGATTTTCATATTCACCAGAAATTGAAACTGTTCTTCTGATTTTACCCATTTTAATATTACCACCTGACATGGTCATATTCTCTTGCTGAACAGCAGTCTCTATATCGTTGAAGCTAATTTTACGAGCTTCCATTTCCAGTGGATCTACCATAATCCGAACTTCCTTTCCGTCTACTCCTCTAATCTCTGCTTTAGACATTTCTGGAAATTTCTCCATTTCCTCTTCCAGATATTCTGCATAGGAATTTAAGGTCTCTACACTGTAATTACCTGAGAGATTAATATTCATGATTGGAAATTCCGATACATTAAGCTCAAATACATTCGGATCATCTTGCAAATCAGATGGCAACTCTGATTTTGCTTGATCCACTGCATCTTTTACTTCTTGTAAAGCCTCTTCAACATCTGTATCAGTAGTAAACTCAACTATAATTGTTGAGAAATCCTGTACTGAGGTTGATTTAATATTATCCACTGAAGAAATGGTGTTAATTTCTTTTTCCAGTGGTCGAGTTATTAATTTCTCCATATCAGCTGGAGAGTTTCCTGGGTGTGGCGTACCAATATAAATAGTGGGTTGAGCTATTTCAGGAAAATTCTCTTTTTGTAAATTTATATAAGAAAAAATACCTAACACCACTATTAAAAAAGCCAATACATATACAGTAGTTCGGTTGTTGACCGAAAGGGTGGTTAGTCCAAACTCCTTTTCTACTTTCTTTTTATTCTGATCGCTCATAAATATCTTTTTTCGGAATTATTGTGCAATACGAACTTCTATTCCATTAACAGCTTCTCGGTAACCTTCTGAAATAATCACATCCCCATTTTTAAGACCGTTTAAAATTTCAGTTCTATCATTATAAGTCTTTCCTCTTTCAACTCTTACTTTTTTAGCTTTCTTTTGATTACCCTTGTTTTCAACCACAAAAACAAAATCACCTACATTATCTTGTTGAACTACATAAGAAGGAACTACTATGGCTTCCTGATTTTCATAATCCACCAAAGTTAGACGTGCAAACTGGTTTGGTTTTAAATTATCAACGAATTCATTGACTTTCACTTCCAATTGAAAAGTTCTGTTTGCCGGATTTATGACATAGCTTACTGCACTCACTACTGTAGAGAATGATTTCTTTATAGAAGGCAGATATACCTCTACTGAATCACCCTGATCAAAATCATTAATATATTCTTCAGAAACATCCGCTTTAAGGTACATTTCTTCTTGGCTTACCATGCTTAGTACGGGCAAGCCTGGCTGCACCATTTCTCCCATATTAACATTCACATCATTAATTCTTCCATTAAAAGGAGCTTTTAGATAAGCCATATCCAATTGAGATTGAGCAGTAGCTAATTGTCTTTCTAGCGTTTCTTTTCTGTTTTTAGCTTCCAAATACTGCACTTCAGTTCCAATTTCTTGTTCCCAAAGGTTTTTTTGCTTTTTGTAAATAGTGGTAGCTAAATCTAAAGCCGTTTTTAATTCTTTAATACTATTTTCTGTAGTAGAAGCATCCAATTTTACCAATAGTTGATTCCGCTTTACCATATCTCCAGGCGAGACATTGATCTGTGTAACCCTTCCCATGGTTTCAGCTCCCATTGTAATATTTTTTCGAGATGCCACTTCACCTTGAACATTGATTTTATGTTTAAAATCTTGAGGTTTCACAACCGCTTGCTTTATTAATACAGATTGATCTGTTTTTTTAGCAAATTCTGGGTCAAGTTTGGCAATTTCTTCTTGCAACTCGTTTGCCTCAATTGTTTTTTCTTGAATATCTTTCTCTATTCTTTCTAGTTTTGACTTCAATTTCTCAACATCGGAATTTCCTCCGCAAGCTGCCATGAAAACCGTAAGTGCAATTATTAAAAGTGAATTTCTCATTTTTATAGTTATTCTCATTTTTATCAAATCAATACAATATTCCTAATGCTTTTTCTAATTCTATTTTAGCAATCACAGCATCATACAAAGAGCTGTAATAATTGGTTTCTGCCTCTTTTTTTGAGGTTTCAGCATCCAATAACTCTCGGCTGCTTGCTATTCCATTTTTATATTTGGTTTCAACTTGTTCATAAACCGATAATGCCAATTCCATATTTTGCTTTTGTACATCCAAACTTTCCTTGGCAGATTTTAAATCATTTTCAGCTTGGGTAATTTCCATATTAATAGAGCTTTCCAGTTGCTCTTTCTGGATTTCAATCTGTTCTATTTGAATGCGATTTTTCTCCATTTTGCTAGAGCGGTTCAGACCTGTAAATAAATCCCACTGAAGGCTAAGACCAACTGCTCCAAAACTCAACCATCTGTCGTTGAACTGGAATAGTTCAGAGGTTAGGTTTGTACCTGTATTCCAGCCGTAGTTAGCATTAGCATATAATTTTGGCAATAGAGTGGCTTTGTTATTTCTAAGATCTAAATTAGCCAAATCCTGATTGGTTTGTAAAACAGAGTATTCAACTCTTTCTCTGAAATCGAAGGTCTCCGTTTTATTTAAATACTCTCCTACCTCCAAATTCAAACCTGAAATACTTCCAGAAAGCTCTAATGGTGAATTTAATGACATTCCCATCTGAAATTTGAGCATGTTCATAGAAACATTGTAGTTTCTTTTCGCCTTATTGTTTTCTGTTTGAATGTTATTATAATTAACAGTAATCCTGTCGACATCGATTTTTTCAGCAAATCCATTTTCATATAATGCTTTGGTTTCTTCCAATACTCTTTCTAACTGTCCTTGGTTTGCATCTAATAATTCTAAGCGTTCCTGTGATATCAATACCAAATAATATGCCTTAGTAATAGCCTCAACTACTTCAACTTCAGATTGATTGGATTCTTTTTGCCTAAGTTCTCTCAAGGTTTTTGCTGCTTGTAAACCCACAAAATAAGAACCGTCAAAAAGTAACTGAGAAATTGAAAAATTGGCATTTCCATCATAATTAACTCCAAAAGGTGCAGCAATTGAATTTTCAGGATCACCCTGAGGATTTACAAAAGTTTCAGGTAAGAAAGCCTTTTGAACCTCATAATTATAATTGATCCCTGTCTGAAATTTGACCTGAGGCAATCCCATTGACCTAGTTTCTCCTACTTGAGTCTCTGCTATGGCCTCCTCCAATCTGGTAGATTTTAAATTTCTGTTGTTTTCTAATGCGTAATTCACACATTCTTCCAAACTCATGGGTTTAGTAATTTCCTCTTGTGCCATTATGCCTAAAGGCAATAAAATAGCGACTGCACAAAAAAAACTGATTTTGTTAAGCATCCTGCTCTTCATTTAAATATTGATTATATTTCTGTTTTCCTTTTACTGTTAAAATACCATGTAAAAAATGGTCAAATAATTGTTCGTGTATTTCTTTAAAATCAAATTTATCTCTAGGGAAAATATCATTATTAAAGGCCAATTGAACTTGTTCAATTCGTTGAATAATAAGAATCTCAGGATTAATTTCCTTTCTAAAGTAACCTGATTCAATCCCATCTTCCAGAATCTTAACCATTCTATCTTTGATGAAAGTGTTTTTAAATTCTAAAAATCTTTTGTGAGCTTTAGGAAAATAACGCTGTAAATCATATAAAACAGTAGGATTTATAGCTTCAACTTGTACCTTCATACATTTTGAGATACGATAGATGGACTCAATGGCATCTTTACTATTATCAAGTACATTTTCAATCTCCATTCTATGCTCTGAAAAATGTTCATGCACTGACTTAAAAACTATACTGTTTTTATCACTAAAAAATTGATAAATAGTTTTTTTGCTTACCCCTACCTTTCTGGCAATGTCATCCATCGTAATAGATTTCAAGCCAAATTGCATGAATAAATTTTTTGCTCCTTCTAATATGTTTTTCTCTGTACTCAAATTATTATATTGCGATTAATACTTCGGAAACTTTAATCAGATTGAAAGTTTCCTCGGTTTCCAACGGGCAAAGGTAGCTTTTGTTTATAATTTTTTAGAAAAATCATAAATATATTTTAACCTATTGAAAATTAAGCCGTTGGGTAGATTTTGCTATTTGCTAATTAATAATTTTAAATTTGGTTTTTAACAGCCACATAACCCATTAGTTTTTTCTAAATGAAGTACGACCATATAATATTTGGAGACAATATTTTAAATTATTCTATTAATGGAAATGGTAAAACACCACTTTTAGCCTTTCATGGATTTGGGCAATCAAAAGAAGTATATCTTCCCTTTTCTGAATTATTAGGGGATGAATATACTGTTTATGCATTTGACATCTATTACCATGGGAATAGTGAATGGAAGGACAGAAACCAAGCCTTGGAAAAGCAAGATTGGGAAGTAATATTAAAATCTCTTTTGGAAAAACATCAAATTGAAAAATTTGCAGTTGTAGGTTATAGCATGGGAGGAAAATTTGCTTTAGCTAGTTTGGAGCTATTTCCAAGAAAAATAAAAGAGTTTTTATTAATTGCACCAGATGGAATTAAAACTTCATTTTGGTACAGTTTGGCAACCTACCCTAATTCTTTTAGAAGATTTTTTAGAGCAATGATAGTGAAGCCGAAATACTTCTATCAGATTTTAACTTTCACAAAAAAAATGGGCTTGGTCGATAAAAGTTTACTGAAATTTGCCAATACCCAAATGAACACTAGAGAAAAAAGAAGAAGAGTTTATTTAACTTGGGTAGTTTTCAGGCATTTAAAATTTGATTTAAAATTAATAGCTTTCCTTATCAACCAGAATAAAATCCCCATGATGATGTTCACTGGCAAATACGATAAAATTATTACAAGCGATAATATGATGGATCTACTAAAGCATGTAAAAGAATATGAACATGTAATTTTAGAAGCAGGACACAATACTTTGATTGCGGATGCGGCAAGGCATTTGGCCAAAGCCCCAGCCCCTTAATCCCCAAGGGGGAAATTAGGACTATACCCCAGATCATTCCTAACATATGAAAAAACAGCTGCTATAATTTTACCACAAAGAACAAAAGAACACAATAGATTTTATATAAATATAAAATTGATTCATGTACATAACTATAAATCGGTGGGCTCGAAAACCTATAACAGAAAGTTTCCATATAATACTTCCTTATTTTTAACCAAAAAAAATAGGTGCATATAAAAAATAACCTTGGTTATTTACTTTTGTTTTCCTTTATTTCTTTTGTGGTTACTTTATTTTCAGCTTTGTTGAAATCACTTTACTATTTTCTCAGCAAAAATTGTGATAATAAGTAATACCTTAACTCAACATCATTATTAGTTCCAAAGTGGGATAGCAATTATCAAATGACGATTTTTATCTAGGATCCAAATTTCTTGATACTAGATACTCGCTACTAGATACTTTTTCACTATCCTAGAATCAGCATTTCGGCACATAAAAAAATCAATGTATCAAATATCCTATTTTCACTGTTCAAAATAATGGATAATTTCTAACTTTGCAGCTTTATTAATTCCACCTACATAAAACACATTATGCTTAGCTTTTTTCAGGGTAAAAATCATCAAATCTACGCTTTAGGACATCAAAATCCATTTTCAGATACTGATTTAGAAAAACTATTATGGCTACTGGATGCTGAAAAAACAGTCCCTTCTTCTGAATTGAAAGGCATTTATGTTGGCCCTCGTAAAGAAATGGTAAGTCCATGGAGTACCAATGCGGTGGAAATCACACAAACCATGGGATTAAATGGCATCTTTAGAATTGAGATGT
>QNXU01000365.1 GCA_003973485.1 Bacteroidota bacterium
AGGGGTCATCAGCATCAAAAGGATTTTGCTTTCCTTTCAACAGTTTTTCAATATCCTTACAAATATTGAGGTATTCAATAGATTCATTTTGTTCAATTAAGCTAAATTGATCTAAGTGATCCTCAAGAAATAAAAACTCATGTTTGTTAAAATGAACTCTACTCTTATCTAATTCTAGTAAATATATGTTATGTTGAGTGCATATTTGTATTGATGGGATTTGATGGGTTCTTCTCAAGTAGGGTGATATATTTTGAGATTTATCTTCTTTAACGCACAAGTGGCAATATTTCGGTGATTTGCCAGCGGGGAAAATCCCAGCGTTAATTCCGATCAGCGTATGAATATCTCCTGATTTACTTAACATGGAGTGTCTAACTTTCTCAACTTTTGTTGGAGTTAAAAATGACTGATAATACGGAAAGAGAGTGTTATCGGCCAAAATCATTTCAACATCCTTAGCAAACATTTCTAGGTTGTATATTAAATGTTTTAATCCGCTAGGAAGATCAAGCGTTGCACTAATACTTTTTCTGTCAAAAAGATTATGTAATAAATGCTTGGGGCCTCGGCTTCCGGAAATTTTTAAATATCTGGCAATCACACTGTATAGAATTTCATCAGGATATGTATGAGGCCAATAATAAAGCATGTTTTTACAATCTAAATTTTTCGAATTCGAAAATATCCCCAAATTCCTTTACCTTTTGATAGGTCTCGTCTTTATCTTCACAAAATAGATTAGCAAAGGTATTTGCAGCCAGTACTTCCTCTTCCTCATTAATATCCTTCTTTTTACTTACAGTTTTAGTTTTTTCAGGTTTTGATGTGAGATCTAAGATTATTTTATCTGCTATTTCTTGTGCACTTAATTCCTTATTTCTTTCTAGCGTTTTTGTTACCTTGCCTTTGAAAATATTTGATGAAATCTTTTTTTCGACTAATTTATTTTTTACTTCTATTGATCTGTAATCAGTGTAGTCAATTTCTTCTAATGGGAAATTATAATTACGTTCCTTTATTTTATCTTTCCGCTTTATTTCAAATAGAGGCTCATCGATATAAAGCCTTTCCCTAATTACTTGATTGATTAAGGAGACGGTAAATTTCTCTTTATTATAATCAAAGGCCAAATGATGCGCAATTTTAAAGATTTGGAATGCGCGAGAGTAGATACCTTGAGAATAATGATAAAACAATCGTGGCCAGTCGATATTGTCATCAGCTTTCTCATCTGTATACTGATAAATAAAGAGGCGTTGAATAAATCTTTTCCACTCCCCATCTTCTGGCTTAGGGTTCCATTCCAAGAACCCAGATGCAGTAAATCTCCTAATTAGTTTGTCATCATCTTTGAATATTGCGATGCCGTCTCTAGTCCCTACAAGCATGATAGGGATACCTAATGTATTATCTAAATTTAAAAAGAAGCGAAGCATTCTTTTTTCACCACCACTTTTTTGTGCATCCAAATGTTGTATTTCATCTACTATTATAATTCCTATATGATGTTTGAGAACTAATTTAGATAAAGCGTTAACTCGATCACTTTCAGAATCATTTTTTTTGCAGTAATCATCTTCATATGTGGAATCGCCCAAAATTTTATCAAGCTCTATAAAAAAAAATCGACATAGGTCTTTTATACTACCATCCTTCGGACATTCTACCTTTACAATCGGAATCTGAATAAAATTTTCACAATCTAAATTCTTATGCAATATTGCTTTAGGAAAAGTGCTAGTGGCCAGATTTACAGCGGTTGTTTTTCCTATTCCACTTATTCCGAACAAAGAACAACTGTTACTTACTGCAACTTTTGTTGTCAGATCCCTTATTTGTAATAAATCTCTATAATCCTTTATTACTTTTTCTGTGGTGTTTTCCTTAATAGGGTTTCGAGAAGAATAGCTTGTGAAAAGTGCATTGACAATCATCTGGTATACGTCCCAAATTCCATAATTGGGCAATACAAAATCTTTTTGTAACTGGTTTAAATAATCCCTTCGTATATGATAAGGCTTTTCAATTGCTTCCTCTCTGGTGTGTATGGAGTTTGTTGCACAATATCGGAAGTAATCTTTAATGTTATTCAACCTAGGTAAAGCTTCAATCAAAGGATTACCCTCATGATCAGGGTTATCTGACTTTACATAAACTGCTTCATGTAATTTATTCATTGTCCATATTTTTATAGATATCATCTAAGATATCACCTATATCACCTTCTATTCTTTTGTTCTCTTTTGATGTATTGATATCAATGATTTTTGTATCTGAATTAGGCTCTTCTGTGGATTTAAATTCTTTTTGTTGTCTTTCGTATTCTTTTTCTCTTTCCCTGTTGTAGCTCACCTTGGCCTTATTAGTACTTTTTTGTCCTTTAGATTTTCTTTTCTTATCATTTTCTTTTTTAAATGAATCGGCCATATCTAAAATATCCATAGTTCCAGAATCTCTATCATGCTCTTTTTCTTTTTTTACATTCTTTCGAACTTTGTTAAAGGCCCTTATTTCTTTTAAACTTTTATTAATTAGTCCCGGGTTTTTCTGTTCATTAATGCTACATTTTATAATTTCATTATTGAAGAAAAGATTAATGGTATTCATATTATTCGGATTATATGAAATATCATATTTTAATTTGACTTCTCCTGTTTGTTGCTGTATATTTCGCAAATCTTTATGAAGAGGCGTTTCATACTTGATTTTTTCAAACTCAAGATCATGCTTATTTAGTTTCCCTACAGCTCTTGGTAGCATTAACTCTTTGAGATTTGAAATCTCACTTGACCTAAGTAATCCTGTTCTATTTTTCATTCCCCAATTCCAAACTTCAATTGGCGATGGATCTACTAGCCCATCCTTTATCATTTCAGGAGCTAACGGATATTTTTTCAATGAACACTTATGATTGTAATTAGCCATTGCTACTGCAATCATTGCAGTATATTGCTTTAAAGTGTAAGTGGCATTTTTTCTTGCCTTTTTAATACCTCTTCTACCCTCGGCCATATTTTTATGTCCTATTTCTTTTGGGAAACATTTTAGATCTTTGTGATAGATTTTAAAAAAATTTTCAACTAAACCTTTTAAATCGGCTCGGTAAGCTTCTTTGTTCTCAATATCAATACCCAAATCAGTTATAATATTATTAGAATTACGGCTAACTAATTCTTTTCCATTATCTGTAACAATTTGATGTGGAAGAAAAGTACTAGGATAAAACGCACTAGTTGCATCAACATTAAACTTGTTTAAAGTACCGAGTAGCATATCATTAGCAAACATTGAAAATCCTTTAAAACTATAATACAAAGCAGTGCTAGCCTCGTGGTAAGATGGATTTTCTAAAGTGACATAAATTCCAGTACATAATCCACTAAATATATCTGCAACGAAATATACTGTAGGGCATCCAATTGGTTCACTTAAGTCAATTTCGGATATAATTTCCACGTCAGAGGGGGTAGAATCTATCTGAAAAATGCCAGGTCCGAAAACGCTGTTATAAGACGATCCGGTTACCAATCTATGGTCTTTATCCCTTGATAACACCCCTTTTTCTATTGCCAATTTATCACTGCTTGATAAATTTTTGGTACCCCAATAATAGAACTGAGTTAAACTTGGGTATTTTTTAGTCTCCTTATTATCAAACTCTTTTTTATATTTTAATCTAATGTAGTTTATATAAGCTCCTCTCAAGGTACCATCTTTACCTTCTGGTCGATTTGCTTTATAGGCAGCTTGAATTTCCTCCTTTATCTTATCTGTTATTGTAAATGCATTATTTTGTTCTAATTGTCTCTCTTTTCCTTTTCCACCAGAAAGGTAGTACTTCGGTAAAATTGCATACTTCGTCTTGCCATTTCTCCAATAATTGAAAATGTTTCTCTTAACAGTATGTCTAGAGACATTATACTGTTCTGAAACCGCTTTGCACTTTTTATTTAAATAGGAAGTTTCAAAAATATTAGGTTCATCTGTGACAAGATCTTTTATTTGCTCCCAAGATTTTTCCCACCTTTCCAAGGTTTTCTCTTTTAATTCTAAAATTACTTCATTTAGGATGGTTGTATTAAAATTTGAAGGAGGGTTAGTTGGATTTGTATAATTGTGTTTTGTAAGCGAATCTATATCCAGATGTTCCAGTTGATTTTGTTCTTCACTTAAATTGATTAATACGCAAATATCTAATTTGACATTGAAGTATAGAACTCTAAAGAAATTGGAATTATGCTGCAATATCTGATTTACTAAGAGCTCCATTTTTTAAGATTTTGATTTGACTGATTTTAACATTTTCTGAAAAGAAATTTTGATTTAAGTCTAATTGAAAAATTCCTTTCGCAATCAATACTTTAAAAACCGTAACTGATGTACCTGTATCAATTGATAAATCTTCATCAATTATTTGCGCCACTTCTAATAAGGAATGATTTCTTAAGTCATTTGAGCATTCGTTTACAAATGAATAAATGGCATTAACGATATAGAATGAAATGGATTTATCTTTAAAGGTTTTCAAGTTATTATGTAGTTCATTAATATTTTTTAAATACGTTTTTGATTGAGGTAATTCCTTTTCAGTGCACAATTTCCATTCAATACCATTTCTTTGCCAGTATTCTTTTTCTACTTGAAATAACTGCATTTGCCTTTTACTAAGGAAGTCAGTAGGCTTAAAAGTCACTGCAAGTTCTGTCCTATCTGCTAATCTAATTAAAAAATCAGTCGTTAGTACGTGGGGCTCCTCTGATTGTCTTTGCTTTATATTAAAATAGTTAAAAATGTCCCTTACAGTTTCTAATTTCAATAGTGGAAATTGTTCCCTAATATCAATAATATTAGGATTTAAATCAAAAACTGTAAATAAGAAGATCTCGTAACTGGAAAGTAAATGGTGAATTCTTGGAACTGTTATTCCCAGTTTTCTGGTATTGTTTCCTAGTTTCTTCTCTCGCTCTCCTGGAGAGGTGTAGATGCCAGTCTTTGGAACATATTCTGTGGCTTCGTACCACGGTTTATAATCAATACCTTCCCCTACACCGTAGTTATCTTTAATTTTAGTTTTATATTTTTTCGGAGCCCCCATTTTGATAAATTTTTTAAAGTTAACATTTTGTATTGATGTTCAAACTATTTTAAACAAAATATCAAACTATTTTAAACAGAAAATATTTTGAAAAGATACTATATTCAAGCTTTTAATCAAAAAACTCATCCATTTAAAGAGGACATAAAAAAAGGCCATTTAAGGCCTCTTTTATCTAAAATCATTGTTCAAATTTTAACAAACATGTTCAAACTTTATTAAACTTGTTCAAACTTTAATGCCGAACCCCAATTAAATAAATATCTATTAAACTATTATTCCACCGTCACCGATTTAGCTAAATTTCGTGGCTGATCTACATTACAACCTCTCATTACTGCTATGTGGTAAGAAAGTAATTGAAGTGGTATAGTCGAAACCATTGGCATTAAAGATTCATGAGTGCCCGGTACCTCAATAGTATGATCAACCATGCCTGGTATCAATGAATCGCCTTCGGAAACTACTGCTATTACTTTTCCTTTTCTTGCTTTAACTTCCTGAATATTAGAAACAATTTTATCGTAAGAACTATCTCTAGTTGCAATCACAACTACTGGCATTTCTTCATCAATTAAGGCGATTGGCCCGTGCTTCATTTCTGCAGCAGGATAACCTTCTGCATGGATGTAAGAAATCTCTTTTAGTTTTAAAGCACCTTCCAAAGCAACAGGGAAGTTGTAACCTCTTCCTAAATACAAGAAGTTTCTTGCGTCTTTATAAATTTCAGCAATCTTTTTGACTTGCTCATCCGTTTTTAAAGCTTTCTCTACCTTATTAGGGATATTTTCTAAGTCAACTAAAATTTCTCTATAACGTTGTTCCGCAATGGTTCCTTTTCTTAAAGCAGTTTTTAAAGCAATCATAGTGAGAACTGTCAACTGCGCTGTAAAAGCTTTTGTACTAGCAACTCCAATTTCAGGTCCTGCGTGAGTATAAACCCCTTCATGAGAAACTCTTGAAATAGAAGAACCCACTACATTACAAACTCCTAAAACAATAGCTCCTTTAGACTTTGCTAATTCCATAGCCGCTAAAGTATCGGCTGTTTCACCAGATTGAGAAATTGCAAATACAATATCGCCTTCTTTAATCACAGGATTTCTATAACGGAACTCAGAAGCATATTCTACTTCAACTGGAATTCTACAAAATTCTTCAAATATATATTCAGCTACTAAGCCTGCGTGCCATGATGTTCCACAAGCTACTATCACTATTCTTTCTGCATTAATTAGAGCTGTGGCATAATCTCTAATACCACCTAATACTAATTTAGCTTCATCGGCAATTAGTCTTCCTCTAAAGCAATCCTTGATTGATTTAGGTTGCTCAAAAATTTCTTTTAACATGAAATGCTCAAAGCCACCTTTTTCAATGGCTTCCAATTCCATGTCTACTTTCTGAATGTATGGAGTGGTTTTAACATCCTTAGTATCTCTAATACTGATTTCACCATCTTTAATTAAAGCAATTTCGTAATCATTAACATAAATAACCTCATTGGTATATTCTACAATAGGTGTTGCGTCAGATGCCAAGAAAAACTCGTCTTTTCCTACCCCAATTACTAAAGGACTTCCTTTTCGAGCAGCAATTAATTGATTTGGGTGGTTAGTGGACATTATCACTATTGCATAGGCACCAATCACTTTAGTTAGAGCCAATCTTACGGCTTCTTCTAAGCTGCCATCATTATTTTTATAAATATCTTCTATAAAATTGATGAATACTTCAGAATCTGTCTCACTTTTAAATGTATAGCCCTTATTCTCTAGATCAGTTTTAAGTGAAGAATAATTTTCAATAATTCCGTTATGAATAATTGCTAAATCACCACTTTGAGAAAAATGGGGGTGAGCATTTAAATCACTTGGGGCACCATGCGTGGCCCACCTAGTGTGACCAATTCCTATTGTGCTTTTAGTGTTTTTATCTTTAAGATGTGCTTCAAGCTCACTTACTTTTCCTTGCTTTTTATAAACCTTAAGACCGTCATTCATAAGCGCAATTCCTGCACTATCATAACCTCTATATTCTAATCTCTTTAATCCTTTAATTATGATCTCAGAAGCATTCTGATGACCAACATATGCTACTATTCCACACATATTGTAATTTATTTAAAAGTAGTGTAATATATCTTTAATTTAATATTCTCTTTATCAACCAAAAAATTGTCAAAATTCCCGATATTAATGATAGGGTTTTCTCTAAAGGCATCATTATTTATTCTGATAAATTGCCCTGTAAAAACAATATCATTTTCTTCATTCCAAAATGAAGGATCGCTGTAAATTTCTTGAAGGAAAAAGCTGATATCACCCCTAATTTGGCTTTTGCTTTCATCAAAGCTTAAGTTCGTAGGAGAAATTCCTGCATTTTGATCTGAAACACCTCCGTTTGAATTAAAGTTTGACTGAACTGCCCAAAAATATCTTCCTTGTTTCCTGAAACTTCCTGATTCTCCAAGAATATAAGGAACGATGGTTTGTGCAGGTCTAATTTGTTCAGAAGGAGTATTTATGGTATTCAAATTTTGGCTTTCAATCATTAATTCAGCCTTATTGATCTGCATATAATCTACAGTATCAATAAATGACAAGTACTTATCTAAACTAATTTTCGGACTTATGCCTATTAAATTGTTGAAATATGCTTTGTTTGGATCAGTTAAATCAAAAGAATTATTTCCGCTATATGAACTTGGTATTAAACTACCAGCTTGGAAATCAATATGCGTAAAACTTGAATTGGATAAACTAAAGGTCACGCTTTGAAGCGTGTCTGCAGTAGGTGATTGATAAATAACTTCAAAGTAGGATTCATCACTTGCCAAACTTAAAGCTTGCAGATTATTTTGACCTGCTTCAATTTCTAATTTAAACCCTTTCAGAATATTGTAAATGTCTATTTGGGATAATTCTTCGTCTCTAGCTAGGTCTAATAATTCATAACCTAAGGCATTTTCAAGAGTTATGAAATCAGGAATAGTATCTGTTGGATTAAGAAAAGTAGTACCCTCCACAGATATTTCTTCACTGGTATTTAACTCATCATAAATAGTATAGTAATTAACTGAATCTTTTAATCCTGATAAATTTAGAGTATCGTCTAATTGGAAGAGTCTAAATTGCTGTGAACTATTATAATTATCACCATAATAGTAATTAAAGCCTAAGTGAAGTTTAGTTTCAATAACCTCACTACCTAATTTAATACTATCCTTAACAACGCTATTACTCAATATTGCACCAAAATAAGCCTGAGCTGAAAAATTCCCTATTTCAGGGCTATTTTGATAACCTACAAAAACTTGCCCTCTAGCTCCTTCAGTTACATTAGTGCTAACCAAAAGCGTATCATAAGCAGCATGATTCATTTCTAATGGGATTTCGACATACCGGATTTCAGCATTGTTTCCCCCAGGAACTAAATCACTTTCTACTTCTATAGGCTCTTCACAAGAGGCGAAAAAAAAGGCCAGCAGGATAGCTGGCCCTGAACTTAATATAGTGGCAACATTAACCTGCCAATTCTGTATATAGGTTGAAATAGGATTCTTCAAAATCCTCTCCTTTTTCAATGGTGTCAACTTTCTTTTCTTTTTCGAATGTTGAAAATAATTCATCAAGGTTTCCTTTAAACTCATCACCTGCTTTAATAACTGCATCTGCATATTCTGCACCGATTTTTATGAACCCTTCATAATCGGCTGATTCTAGATTGGACAACATGCTATCATCTATATCAAGCATTTTAACCTTGTCCACTAAATCTGTCCCAAATTTATGAGAGAATTCTGTATTATACACAGTAAATACAGATTTTGCATCTTTAAATATTGGGTCATTTTTATAAGTGGTCTTTAAGTACATCGGAATCAAGCTGGTCATCCAGTCGTTACAATGCACTACATCAGGCGCCCAGCCAAGTTTCTTAACTGTTTCCAACGCTCCCTTGCAGAAAAATATTGCTCTTTCATCATTGTCAGGATAAAAATTATTTTCCTTATCATGAAATACAAATTTACGCTGGAAGTAATCTTCATTATCAATAAAATACACCTGAAGTTTAGCGTTTGGAATAGAAGCCACCTTAATTATTAAAGGTTTTTCTTCTTCTCCTACTGAGATATTGATTCCCGAAAGACGCACTACCTCATGTAATCTGTTCTTCCGCTCGTTAATTAGTCCGAAGCGGGGTACTAAAATACGAATCTCCATTCCTCTTTCCTGCATGGCTTGAGGGAGCTTTCGTACAAATTCTGCTACTTCTGATGTTTTTAAAAATGGATTGATTTCATTGGCTACGTAAAGAATTCGAAGCTTTGACATATGCTTATTGGATTTGATTAATTCATAAACGAAGCACAAAAATACAAAAAAATACTCACTTTCCATTATTTTTTTGATTAATAAGCTAGATTTGTTCCAAAACTTTCTAATTTAGCGCATTTTTTATGATATCAACTGGCTCAATCGCTGAAATACAAGCTCTTATATCTCAATTTAAATCTGAGGGCAAAATAATTGGCTTCGTTCCTACTATGGGAGCATTGCATCAAGGGCACTTGAGTTTAGTTGCTACTGCTAAAGAAAAAGTAGATGTTGTAGTCTGCAGCATTTATGTAAATCCAACTCAATTCAATAACCAAGATGACTTAAAACAGTATCCTCGTAATATTGCTGCGGATAAAGACTTATTGGAGGAAAATGGATGCGATATTCTATTTCTACCTTCAGATGAGGTTATGTATGCAGGTAGGAATACTATTAAATTTGAGTTTGGAGAGTTGGACAAAATAATGGAAGGGAAATTCCGTCCTGGTCATTTTAGTGGAGTAGCTTTAATCGTATCTAAGTTTTTTAATATAGTTCTTCCGGATTTTGCTTTTTTTGGCCAAAAAGATTTGCAGCAGTTAACTATTATCAAAAAACTGGTGGAGGAATTGTTTTTCAATTTAGAAATCATATCCGTTCCAATTAAAAGGGAGGCTCATGGATTAGCTATGTCATCAAGAAATGAGCGCTTAAGTAATGAGGATAGGGAAAAGGCCAAAATATTTTCTATTGCTTTAACAGAAGCGAAATCAATATTAAAGGAGAAGCAATCGGCAGAAGAAGCAAAAAACAAAGTAGAATCACTCTTTAGTAATCATAAAGCAGAATTAGAATATTTCGAAATTGTTAGCGATAAGGATTTACTTCCCAAAACAGAGAACTACTTGGCAGCAGATACCGTTCTGTGCATTGCAGGGTTTATAGGAAATGTGAGATTAATAGATAATATGTATATGTCTGAAAGCGTGTTGTCAGTTTCATAAAAGTTTGATATTTGACACTGAATTTCAAGAGGATATAATATTATATTATATAATTATCTCATAGGCTCTATTTAATTTCATAACTTTGCACCCCAATTTGAAGAGTATAGTATGTTAATTGAAGTTTGTAAATCAAAAATTCACAGAGTAAAGGTTACTCAGGCAGAATTACATTATGTTGGAAGCATCACCATCGATGAAGATTTGATGGAAGCGGCTAACCTCATAGAAAACGAAAAAGTCCAGATTGTGAACATCAATAATGGTGAGCGATTGGAAACTTATGTTATTAAAGGAGAGCGAGGCTCGGGTATGGTATGCTTAAACGGACCTGCTGCAAGAAAAGTGCAAGTAGGGGACATTATCATCATAATAGGTTATGGATATATGGATTTTGAAGAGGCAAAATCTTTCAAGCCTTCTTTAATATTTCCTGATGCCCACAATAAACTTCCATAAATATTGAGAAAAGGACTTCAATCATTTCTTAAATATACGCTTTCTTTAGCGATAGCAGCCGTACTTTTTTGGTACCTGTATAAGGATCAAGATTTTAATGAAATGATGGCAAGATTCAGAACAGCTAATTTCAACTGGATATATCTATCCATCGCATTGGCTATGTTCAGCCATCTACTACGGGCCTGGCGCTGGAATATGCTTTTAGAGCCTTTAGGTTATCATTTAAAAACTTCGCGAACTTTTTTGGCCGTAATGGTAGGCTACTTAGCCAATTTTGTAGTCCCAAGAATGGGGGAAGTTTCCAGATGTGGGATTCTAAAGAAGACGGATGATGTATCTGTCAGCAGAGGGTTTGGCAGTGTGGTAACAGAGCGAATTTTCGATATGATTTGCCTACTTGCAATTGTTGCCATTACCCTCGCAATAGAATTCAGAAGATTAAACGAATTCTTTTTAAATCTTTTTTTAGATAAAGCCACTGGCTTAGAAGAAAACTTCCTCACTTTAATTGCAATAGGAATCACGTTTTTAATTGGAGCGATTGTCATTTTCTTTCTTCTAAAACGAAATCAAGCTTTTTTAAGGAAAAATAAATATTACAATAAATTAACGGCCTTTCTTCGTCAATTGGTGGAAGGAATCACTTCCGTAAGAAAGTTAAGAAATCCAGTATTGTTCGTAATGGTGACTCTGGGGATATGGATTTGTTATTTCTTCATGACTTATGTGGTATTTTTTAGTATGCCAGCAACTTCAAGTCTGGGGTTTTCAGCAGGATTAATTTTACTAGTATTAGGAGGAATAGGAATGGCTACTCCCGTTCAAGGAGGAATTGGGGCTTTTCATTATTTAGTAAGTGCAGGTCTTCTATTATATGGAGTAGCTGAAAAGGATGGGATTATTTTTGCATTTGTGCTGCATACTACCAATTCAATAGCGATAATAGTGGTAGGTTCTATATCTTTGTTTATAAGTATGATTATTCCTAAAAGAAATTCAACTCAAGCCTATGCCAACAGCTGATAAAATATTTACACTAGAAGACTTACTTAACAAAAGGAAGCAGTGGAAAGACCAAAAAGTGGTTTTTACTAATGGCTGCTTTGATATTTTACATTTGGGGCATGTAGATTATTTAGAAAAGGCAGCTACTAAAGGAGATAAATTGATTGTGGCCTTAAATACTGATGCTTCGGTTAGCCAACTAAAAGGTCCAACCAGACCTGTGAATAATCAAGAAGCAAGAGCCAGAATCATTGCCGCTTTATCATTTGTAGATGCAGTGGTGTTTTTCTCAGAGCAGACCCCAATATCTTTGATTAAACAACTTATTCCCGATGTTTTAGTCAAAGGCAGTGACTACAAAATCAGCAACATTGTTGGAGCAGATGTCGTTATGGGAAACGGTGGAAAAGTCGAGACTATTGAGTTAGTAGAGGGCTATTCCACAACCAATATTATTAATAAAATAAACCAATAAATAGAATGTTTATAATCGTAATTTTAATCGGATTTGCCGTCATAAGTTATGCTGTGCAATCCAAGCTGAAGAGTAAATTTAAGAAGTACTCTCAAATAACCTTGAGTTCAGGTATTTCAGGCCGTGAAGCAGCGGAGAAAATGTTGAAAGATAATGGTATTTATGATGTAAAAGTAATGTCCGTTGAAGGGCAACTTACCGATCATTATAACCCAGCAAATAAAACAGTGAATTTAAGTTCAGATGTCTATAATAATCGTTCTGCAGCAGCAGTTGCCGTAGCCGCACACGAAGTAGGTCATGCCGTGCAACATGCAAAAGCTTATTCATTCTTAGAATTGCGTTCTGCATTGGTGCCACTGCAGAATGTAAGTGCTAAAATCATCAACTTTGTTTTTATGGCAATGCTTTTTGGAGCTTTTGCTTTACCGCAATTAATCAATCCTCAATTAGCTTTGATGGTGATAATCGGGTGCTATACTGTATTTACATTATTTGCATTTATCACTTTACCAGTAGAATATGATGCCAGCAAAAGAGGATTAGCTTGGATGACTACATCAGGCGTAACCACTCCCCAAGAGCACGATATGGCCAAAGATTCATTGAAATGGGCAGCTAGAACTTATTTAGTTGCTGCAATTGCTTCACTAGTTACCTTGTTGTACTATGTGATGATGTTCCTAGGAAGTCGGGATTAAATGGATTTTTCCTATATTTGCAAAACTTTTGCATAAACACACGGTTTTTGCTTAGAAACGACAAAAAAATAACATATAGATGGATTTTCAACTCACAGAAGAGCAGTTGGCCGTTCAGGCAGCTGCAAGAGATTTTGCACAAAACGACTTATTACCTGGAGTAATCGAAAGAGATACACACGAAAAATTCCCAGCCGAGCAAATTAAAAAAATGGGAGAACTAGGATTCATGGGAATGATGGTGGATCCTAAATATAACGGTGGCGGAATGGATACTATTTCCTATGTATTAGCCATGGAAGAGATTTCCAAAATTGACAGTTCTGCTTCAGTAGCCATGTCTGTTAACAATTCATTGGTTTGCTGGGGAATAGAAAAATACGGAACTGAAGAGCAAAAGGAAAAATATCTTAAAAGATTAGCGACTGGCGAAATTATTGGTGCTTTCTGCCTTTCTGAGCCAGAAGCGGGTTCTGATGCCACTTCTCAAAGAACAACAGCTGAAGATAAAGGCGACTACTACTTAGTAAACGGAACTAAAAACTGGATTACAAACGGGAATAGTGCTTCTGTTTACATCGTGATTGCGCAAACAGACAAAGAAAAAGGACATAAAGGAATCAACGCTTTAATAGTTGAGAGAGAAACGGAAGGCTTTGTAGTGGGTAAAAAAGAAGAGAAATTAGGAATTAGAGGTTCTGATACTCATTCTTTGATGTTCCAAGATATGAAAGTGCCAAAAGAAAATAGAATTGGCGAAGATGGCTTTGGCTTTAACTTCGCTATGGCTACTTTAAATGGCGGACGAATTGGGATTGCATCTCAAGCATTGGGAATTGCATCTGGAGCTTATGAATTAGCTTTGAAATATTCTAAAGAAAGAAAAGCCTTTGGAAAAGAAATCAGTCAGCATCAAGCGATTGCTTTCAAACTAGCAGATATGGCTACTCAAATTGAAACCGCTCGATTACTTTGCTTAAAAGCGGCATGGTTGAAAGATCAAAAGCAAGATTTCTCCCAAGCAAGTGCTATGGCGAAGTTGTATGCTTCTCAAGTAGCAATGGATACCACAGTTGAAGCCGTACAGGTTCATGGTGGTTATGGATTTGTTAAGGAGTATCATGTAGAGCGATTGATGCGTGATGCAAAAATCACTCAGATTTATGAGGGTACTTCTGAAATTCAAAAAATTGTGATTTCAAGAAATATATTGAAATAGCTGAAATATATTTTAAGAGTGAATCTTTAGTGAAGACTAAATCTTAAAATAATTCAATAATTTAATCGTTACTACGCACAACCTTACATCATTATATGGGTTGTGCGTTTTTTATTAGTTTTGATATAAAACTATTTATCATTAGATTTATACAATTATTTAATTCAATATTTTTACT
>QNXU01000265.1 GCA_003973485.1 Bacteroidota bacterium
CTTTTATTATTAGGCTTTGCTTTAGAACTGTATATTTCATTTTTAACCTTATAATAAATGAAACGGAAAATTGCTATGAGCTGGAGTGGAGGTAAAGATGCCTGTCTTACACTGCATTATTTAACTCAATCTCAAGAATATGAAATTGATCATTTACACACCCTAATTGGAGAAGAAACCAAGCGAGTGGGTATGCATGGAATCAAATTAGAATTAATTGAAGCTCAGGCAAAATCTTTAAATATCCCGCTTAAAATCAGCTATTTACCAACTGACAAAAGCAATAAATCCTATGAAGAGGTAATGTATAATTATGCCAATTATTGCAAATCAAAAGGTATTGACACCATTGCTTTTGGCGATATTTTTCTTGAAGATTTGAAAAAATATAGAGAAGAAAGAATGGCTGAAGTAGGTATGAGCTGTTTATTTCCTATTTGGAAAAAAGAGACAAAAGCTGTGATCAAAGAATTTTTAGAATTGGGTTATAAAACGAAGATTTGTGCTGGTGATGCTTCTAAATTAAATAAAGAATTTATAGGAGAAACTTTAACTGAAAATCTTCTCCAACAATTACCTGAAGATGTTGATCCATGTGGTGAAAATGGAGAATTTCACAGTTTTGTGTATAAAGGTCCATTATTCAAATCTGAAATAAAATTGAGCTTAAAATCAATTCAATCGCATACATACGAATACCAAATTGAAGATAATGAGAAAACAAAAGAAGTGAAAAGCAAATTCTACTTTGCTGAATTTCAATAATTCCAGCTAAAATTAAAATTGCCTTTCACTCCATAAAGTAATTTATTCACTACTCTTTAATAATCTTCTTCACTAACTTGCCTCCATCTTCAAAGGATAATAAAACCAAGTACATACCAGATTCCCACTCTGAAGTATTGATTTCTTCTGGCAGATTTCTCGAACTCAAATCCGCACTTAAAACAGTTCTTCCTGATATATCTAGAATTTTATAAGCTGACAGGTTTGAATTTTCGGATTTGTTAATCTTCAAAATATCTTGAACTGGATTGGGGTAAATATTTACAGCTTCATCTAGCTCTTGATGATTGCTTAAAACAGAAAAGTTAATGTTTTCCACATAATCTTGAGCTCCACATTCATTATAAGCGGTCATGGTTACAACATATTCACCAGGCTCTTGATAAACATGTACAGGATTATCTTCAATTGAAATTTCGCTCCCGTCTCCAAAATCCCATTCAACATTAGTTGAATTCTCAGATCTATTTATAAAATAAACAGTTTTTTCCTCCCCAAAATTGTAAGTGAAATAAGCCTCTGGAACTCCAGCAGGAGAATTTGAATAATAGGAATAGGCTATTTCTCCATTTGTAAGTTGAACTTTACACCTAAATCTTGAATCTAAAACATTACCTGAAATTGAGCTTATAGTTAGTTCAGAAGAATTGGTTCCTGAATAAACCTCATCATCTTCTAAGTTAATTGGCGCACTATTAAAAACTCTTTGCCATTGATAACTCTCCACTTGGAATTGAGCATCAACCCCTACACTTATGGATTGTTCTCCCGTGCCACATGCTGTAAAAACAGGATGATCAGTAATAATTTCACTTATACTTTCTCTCAAAAGGAATAACCCATTATTAATGTCACTTACTGCAATAACTCCACTGCTAAAAAACGGGTAATTACTCCACGTCCCATTAAAACTAGTATTGTCACTTTGTGGGAAAGTATCAAAATATGCTACTTCTCTTAAATTACCGTTTTCTGCCTTTTTTGAATCCAAAATTATTAAACCAGTTGTATAATTTGATTGATAAACCTTCTCATTATTGACATATAAATTATGGTCGATAGCTGCTCTGTCAGAGAAATATTGAGTTATTAGAACTGGATTATCCAAATCAGTTACATCCCAAATTAAAGTTCTAGTATTGTTAACTGTACTTCCTTCATCAAGCTCATCTCCTGAAATAAAATATTTATGATCTTCAGTGAGCCAACCTTGATGAGAATAAGCGGATTGAGGATAACCTTGCTTTGCAATTAAAGCAGTATTATTTTTGTCATTCACATTAGCGATTGTAACGGTATTTTCATTAGCATTAAAACAAATCTCCATTCCCTGATAATCTGAATCTGGACCATTATAAATAACACACTGAGCATCATGAGTATAACCATCTGAATCAAAACAACCAGCAAAAACAGGGTTTTTCGGGTCTTGAATATTCACAATATGTAAGCCACCTTGTCCACATCCATTTCCTGCCCCTCTAGCTCCCACAATGTATGCAAAACCAGTTTCTTCATTTATCACAACATTATGTGCGCTAGACACGCCATCATAATGTGCGTCATGGTCAAAAGTCGCTATTGAACTTCCTGCATTTCTTAATCGGGTTAAATCAAAAACTTGCATACCATGCCCAGAATTATTATCTGCTACAATAAAGGCATGATTATTATAAACTTTAATATCTCTCCAAGAACTAGAATTACCAGTATAGCTTGGCAGTCGTCCTATTATTGTTGGTGAAGAAGGATTACTGATATCAACAAATACAGTTCCGTTGGTTTGTCCTATAATAGCATATTCAATATTAGTTTGTGGATCGGTCCAACCCCAAATATCATTTGATTCCACACCAGAACTCCCAGAAAGTGTTGAATTATTGATGTTGGCATAAAAATCAACTTGATTACAAGGATATCCATTAGCAATACCGTTTTCGCATGGCGTTTGAGCAATTACATTCACCGATAATAGTATTGCCAAAAAAGTAAATAGTTTAGTCATGATAGTTTTTTAAAATAATTCTCTAATAAATTTCTTGCTGCTTGAACGGAGTGCTTTTGTCCAACCCTAACAGCTTCTTCAAATTTCAATAAATTCGCTTTAACTTCCGGACTTTTGTAGAAGTTTCTTTTCAAAAAATGATGAATGGTTTGATGCATCCAATGGACGGATTGCTCTTTTCTGTTTTGATCAAAGTAACCGTTTTTTTTCTGCTGAGACTTAAATTCTTTCAGTAAATCCCAAATATCAGATAAGCCATTATCCTCTAGTGCAGAACATATTTTGACTTCAGGAATCCAACCATTTTCATTAGCTGGAAATAAATGTAATGCATTTTGATACTCTTTTTTTGCTCTCTTGGCAGCTTCAATATTATTTCCATCAGCTTTATTAATTGCAATAGTATCGGCCATTTCCATTATTCCTTTCTTAATTCCTTGCAATTCATCCCCAGCACCAGCCAACATTAATAAGAGAAAAAAATCTACCATATTCTTCACTGCAGTCTCAGACTGCCCTACCCCAACTGTTTCCACAAAAATGACTTCAAAACCAGCAGCTTCACAAAGCAGCATACTCTCTCTTGTCTTTTGTGCTACACCACCCAAGGCATCTCCAGAAGGAGATGGACGTATAAAAGCATTTTTCGACTGACTAAGTATTTCCATTCTGGTTTTATCACCCAAAATACTCCCACCTGTTTTTTGACTGGAAGGATCGATTGTCAATACTGCCAATTTTTTACCTTCCTCAAGAATATGTGAACCAAAAGATTCAATAAAAGTACTTTTCCCAACTCCTGGAACCCCGGTAATCCCAACCCTAAAAGAATTACCCGTGTACTGATATAACTCATCTATCAAATGAGCAGCCATTTCATTATCTTCATCCAGAGTACTCTCAACCAGCGTGATAGCTCTACTTAATGCTACCCTATCGCCAGAAAGCACCCCAGACTTATACTCCTCTATTGTTAATCTTTTCTTCCTTTTCAAGCTGAATTTCTATTTAAAAGCAAAAGTTAAGGCAGTATGTGATTAAAAAGCAATTTTTTATACATATAATTGTAATATTCAATAAATTATCATAATTTTACTATTCAATTAAAAAAATGTATTATTTCAATACAGGATGAAGAAAAGTATCTTTAAAAATATATGGATTGATTCAATTTTAGCAACGGCCTTCATTTTCGTAGTGATTTTTGGGTTATTCTCTTTAATTAATGTATTTGATGCTATAGATCCTGTTGGTGAAGCTTTAGAAGATGTAGAATTTAATGACATTGTTTATTCTACTCTTAGAGAGGATCCCCCTGCTGATGACAATATTGTTTTGGTAAATATTGGAAGATTACCGAGACAGCTAATTGCAGAACAAATAAGAATTATTAACAAATACAACCCAAAAGTTATTGGTATGGATACTTTCTTTCCATATCCAAAAAATGATGCTCAAGACACAGCGCTAGTAAATGCTTTTAAGGAAGTAGATAATTTAGTGATGGCTACCAAACTAGAAAGATGGGATGGCAATGTAGTAGATTCACTAAAATTATCAGCTGAAAAATTTAGAGTTCATGCAGAAGATTTTGGCTTTGCAAACCTAATAGTAGGTGAAGGAGTAGAACAAGATGATGTTAAAACCTGTAGGTCATTTATTCCTAAAGAGCCATTATTGAGTAAAGATAGCTTGCATTATGCATTTGCTGTGAAGCTAGCAGAATACAAAGCACCAGAGAAAGTTAAAAGGTTTATTGAACGCAATAATGAGGTTGAGTATATTAATTATAAAGGGAATGCATTGGGAAGTGAAACTAATTTCGCACCCACATTCTTTGCATTAGATATTCCAGATGTGCTCAATGAAAATTTTGTACCCGAATTAATTGAAGATAAAATTGTTATTTTTGGTATGTTGGGCGAATATTTTGGAGACCCCTACAATGTTGAAGATAAATATTACACGCCATTAAATAAGAAATATGCTGGTAGAGGTGCCCCTGATATGTATGGAGCGGTAATCCACGCCAACATCATTTCTATGATTATGGATGAAGATTATGTTTACAAATTAGAAGAACACTACCAAATAATAATTGCTGTATTATTGTGTTACCTAAATGTAGTTGCCTTCATGTGGGTTTATTATGCATTAAAAAATTGGTATGATGGAATCACTAAAGTAGTTCAGTTGATTGAGTTATTGCTTATATTGGGAGCTATTATATATAGTTATCATTTATTCAATATTAATTTAGAATTAACACTCGCAATGGGTGTTGTGGCGGTAGTGGGTGACTCCTTAGAGGTTTATAATGGAGTAGTGAAAAATATGTTTACCAAAGAAGGTAGAAGAGAATTATTTAGTGTTAACAAAAGAGTAGAAGACAAAGTAGAAATCAATTAAATTAAGAATTATGAAATCTTTAATCAAAATTTTAGTTGTGGCATTATGGCTTGGTAATTACGCAGCTAATGCCCAAAACTACGTATTTAAAGTACTAGCAAATAAAGGGGATAATTCTGTAAAAATAGAAGGTGCAGATTGGACTCCTTTAAAAACAGGACAATCTTTAAATTCTGGTGATGAATTGAAATTATCAGATGAGGCTTATTTAGGCTTAATGCACAGTTCTGGTAAAACTTTAGAAGTTAAAACGCCAGGATCACATTCTGTATCAGGATTGGCGGCAAATTTAAAAAGTAAAAACACTAGCGTTGCCAGTAAATATGCTGATTTTGTAATGAACAAAATGAGCGATGACGAAGGCAGTGGTGATTATAGAAAAAGTATTGGTGCTACAGGAGCGGTAGATCGTGCCCTAGCAAGTGGTGCTTCAATTAAAATCATGGCATTAAGTTCAAGTGAAATCATTAATAATGAGGTGATTCTTAGATGGAATGAACCTAAGCAAGAGGGTAAAATTGAAGACTTAGAATACGAACTAGTATTTAGCAACTTGTTTGATGAAACAATCAAAACGGAAACAGTTGACAAAACATCTTACTTGTTAAATAGAAGTGAAGAACCATTTAAAGGTCAATCTTTTATCAAAGTAAAAGTTCAGGTAAAAGGTAAGGATTTAAAATCTGATGATTATGCAATCACTATTAAACCTGAAGAAGAAACTGCTGAAATAAAAGCTACTTTAGAAGAGCTGAAAAGTGAAATTGAGGGAGAGTCGGCTATGGATAAATTAGTTATGGCTGCTTTCTATGAAGATAATGATCTTTTATTAGATGCTTTAACAGCTTATGAACAAGCTATTCAAAAAGCACCTGATGTTCCAGTTTTTGAAAAAGCCTATGAAGATTTCTTAATCAGAAATGGTTTTACAAACTAAATTCATAACCAAAACTAAACTAAAGAAGGAAGCCTGAAAAGTGCTTCCTTTTTTTATGCCAACTGTTCCATATCTCGAATAAGGATTTTCCTTCTATCGAAATTGATGATGTTTTTCTCTCGTAAGTCATTCAAAATAGTGGTGACGGTTTGGCGTGAGGTTCCGGTTAAAGCAGCTATGTCTTTATGAGTAAAATGACTAGGAATCATGGTTTCAAACCCGATTTTCTTTCCCCTATCCATAGCTTCATCTCTCAAGAATTCTATGATTCTTGTTCTTGCATCCTTGAAAACCAAAGACTCCAATCTCCTTTCCGTTTTCCGAAGACGCAATCCTATTAATTTCATCATTTTAAAACTTAAAGGCTGGTTATTCGCCATCAAGTCTTGCATATCTTTTAAAGTCATAGGACAAACTATAGTATTATTGTCCATTGCTTGTGCAAAATCCTGTCTTTTTTCCTCGCCAGTTAATGCCAACTCCCCAAATATTTCGCCTTTTCCTAATATTGCTTTAACCGACTCTTTGCCGTCTTCTAAGTATGAACCTATTTTAATTCTACCCTCTGCTATCATATAAATATAATTAGATGCCTCCTCAGGAAAATATACAAATTCATCTTTTTTGAATTTGTTCATAGAGTGTTCATCTTCAATGCCTTCAATCTTATGTGGGCAAAGTATATTGAATAAATCAACATTTTCGAAATACCATATTTGAGTGGATTCAGACATTTTCTATTAATAAAAGATTCTGATAATTTATACTAATAACAACTTTATACTTTACGGAACTAAACAAATTTAAGTTCATATTCATTACTTTTGCATGAGGATAATCTATCCAAAAAATAAAAATTACAATTCGAAATAATAAAACATGTATTTATATATTAAATCCTTGCATATCATTTTTGTAGTCACATGGTTTGCAGGATTATTTTATATCGTCAGGCTCTTTATTTATCAAACGGAAGCGCTTCAAAAAGCTGAGCCTGAAAAATCAATATTACACAACCAATTAAGTAAAATGGCCAGACTGCTTTGGTATGTCATCCATGGCCTTCAGCTGTCATTACTTTGGTTTTTGCAACTAGCTTGTTGGTTTTGCAACCCGCTTGGTTGCAACAACCCTTTATGCATATTAAATTGACATTTGTCTTTTTTCTATACTTATATCATTTTGCCTGCCACTACATTTATAAAAAACTTCAACAGGGAATTATCAAATATAGCTCAACTCAGTTAAGAATTTGGAATGAAGTGGCAACTCTTTTTCTGGTTGCCGTAGTATTTTTAATAGTACTTAAAAATGAACTCAATTGGATTTGGGGCACTATCGGATTTATAGGATTTGGAATCTTACTCATGATTGCCATAAAGATTTATAAAGCCATAAGAGAAAAACAATAAATTAAAACTTCTAAATATTCAAAATGAAAATATTCAAATCAATTCTTCTTTTTTCCATTACAAGCATAACATTAATAGCATGTGGCTTAGAGAATCAAAAAAACAAGAAAGCAGAATTTCCTATTTTAGGAAGAAAACAATATGTTGAAAAAATAGTGGATGGGAAAACAGTTACCGACACTGTTGATCACACAATACCAGACTTTAAACTAGTAAATCAGGATAGCAATTGGGTAACACCTGAAACATTCGAAGGAAAAGTGTATGTTGCCGATTTCTTTTTCACTTCATGCCCAACCATTTGTCCAACTATGAAAAAAGAAATGTTGAGGGTATATGAAGCCTACAAAGACAATGATGAAGCAGCAATTATCTCACATACCATTGATCCTGAATATGATACCGTTGCTTTATTGAAAGATTTTGCCCAAAAATTAGATGTAGAAGCTCCAAAATGGAATTTTGTAACAGGTGAAAAAGAAGCCATTTATGAGCTTGGTCAAAAAGGCTATATGGTAACTGCTATGGAAGATGAAAATGAAGAAGGCGGTTATTTACATAGTGGAGCTTTTGTTTTAGTAGATAAAGAAAGGAAAATAAGAGGCGTTTATGATGGAACAAAGTCACTTGAAGTTGATAAATTAATAAAAGACATTGAATTACTTTTGGCTACTTATGATGAAAATTAATTTCTCCTCTTTTAAAAAAAACGGTCTGGTTTATATTTGAAATTTATGCTGAAAATGTTTTTACTTCAAAAGTATAATTCCAAGAAACTTGACAGCTTTAAAAGATCCCCGATGTTAAAAACTTTATTACAGTTTTCAATTGTATTTGTCAGTCTAATCCTTTTTTCATGTGGTCGTTACGAGGAGTTCAAAAATTCCGCAACAAACAACTACTCTAATGAAAAAATGCAGAAGTTTGCTAAATATATGATACAAGGTAAACAGCTTTATACTACGCATTGTAGCAATTGTCATCAGGAAAAAGGAGATGGTTTAGGGAAATTATTTCCTCCACTAGCTAAATCTGATTATATGTTGGCTGATATTCCTAGAAGTATTTGCGCTATTAAAAACGGACTAAAAGGAGAAATTAAGGTGAATGGTAAAACGTATAATCAAGCTATGCCAGCACTGAATAGATTAAGTAATTTAGAAATAGCAGAAATCTCAACATATATTTATAATAGTTGGGGAAATGAAAAGGGGATGATTGAAATAGAGACAGTTGAAGAGTCACTCTCCAACTGTCAATAATTTTACTGATTCAAATAAGATTCAGCTTTAGAAATACTGCTTTTCATTTGTTTGCTCACTTCCTCAATTGATGATTTTTGGTCTGTTAGATAAGTGATTTTTTCCTCATCTGACATTCCTTCCATTCTTGGATCATAATTTCGCATCCAATTCATCATCGCTTTATCTGACTCTTCTAAAGCTAGAATCATCTCCTGAACCTGATCAGAATTCACATTATTAGTAGAATCCTGCTTAGATTTTAACGCTTTTTTCAATTTCATGATATCATCCATTTTAGGCATTACCTCATCATGAATAGCGATAGTTTCAGACTTTAACTTCTCGACTTCCTTTTCTTTTGATTCACAACTACTTAATAGAATCACAGCAACAATAAAACTTAATTTCAATACAGTTTTCATATCCATTTTTTAAAAAATTTATAGTGAGAACGACAATAGTAGCGGCTAGTTCTGATTATCTAGGTAAAGTTTTATAAAAAACAGTCTTATCTTCCTCTGAATTGTAAATGTAACTATCGGGAATTTTATATAAATAACTGCAAACTGCTAAATCTTTCGTGGCATAAAGTGCATGAAAAAAGGAAAGTGAAAGTAAGGTAAAAAGTAATGTGCCTTCAGAGTAAAAGGCTAATATGAAAGGTAGAACTGAAAAAAGAGTAAATGTGATACTAGATATTATATAATACCGCATTTTACTGAGGGTAAAATCAGTTGCCTGAACGTTAAAACGAAAAAGACTCCAATTCCATTTAAATTTAATATGATTTGCTCCGTATAGTTTGAAAAACAAAGCATGAATTAGCTCATGAAAAACAGGGCTGACTAATAATGATAACAATAGCCCACCAGTTATTCCTATAATCCAATACCTTGATTCAACATTTATTAATTCGTAATCGAAAAGGATATATAAAACACCAATTAAACCAAAGAAGAGGTAAGCCCAATAAATAATAGTAATTAGATTTTTCCTACGGATAAAGGTGGATATAAACAACAACCATTCGGAACTATCCATGATTGATAGCACATTTTTATAATGGTTTTTATTTTTTAATAGTTCTGGACTCATCTATACATAAATGTACGTGAAAAAAAGCCCCAAAGATTAATGATTGGTGTTAAGCTTTAGTAAATTTTATATGTAGGTGGATATAAAAAAATCAGCCACCCTTAAGCAGCTGATTTATACAAGATAACATTTACATTGAATAGAATTATTTTTTCACCTTTTCAGGCTTTTCTTCTAAATCCTCACCATTAATTTTTGCCCTAATTTTAGTTTCTAATTCTTCCATCAATTCTGGATTATCTAAAATTAAAGATTTAACGGAATCTCTACCTTGACCTAACTTATTATCCATATAAGAGAACCAAGAACCGGCTTTTTTAATTACATCCAATTCCACACCTAAGTCAATAATCTCTCCTACTTTAGAAATCCCTTCTCCGTACATAATGTCAAATTCCACTACTTTAAATGGAGGAGCTACTTTATTTTTCACTACTTTAACCTTTACACGGTTACCTGTTATATTATCAGGTCCTTCTTTTATGCTACCAATTCTTCTGATATCTAATCGAACAGAAGCATAAAATTTCAAGGCATTACCACCAGTGGTAGTTTCAGGGTTTCCGAACATCACGCCAATTTTCTCTCTTAACTGGTTGATAAAAATACACGAACAACCTGTTTTACTGATGGCACCAGTCAATTTCCTTAATGCTTGAGACATCAACCTGGCTTGAAGCCCCATTTTACTATCTCCCATTTCGCCTTCTAGCTCTCCTTTTGGAACCAAAGCCGCAACAGAATCAATAACTACTATATCTAAGGCTCCAGAGCGAATTAAATGTTCTGCAATTTCAAGAGCCTGTTCTCCACTATCTGGCTGGGAGATTAACAAATTCTCAGTATCAATTCCTAATTTTTCAGCATAGGTTTTATCAAAAGCATGCTCCGCATCAATAATAGCCGCCATTCCTCCTGCTTTCTGTGCCTCTGCTATACAATGCATAGCCAAAGTAGTTTTACCCGATGATTCAGGGCCATAAACCTCAATAACTCTTCCTCTTGGTATCCCACCAATTCCTAATGCAATATCTAATCCTAAAGAACCAGTATGAATGGAAGGCACGTCCACTACTTTCTCATCACTTAATTTCATTACGGAACCTTTCCCGTAAGTTTTATCCAGTTTATCAATAGTTAGTTGTAATGCTTTTAATTTTTCGCTTTTTTCGCTCATCTTTAATAATTTGTATAGGGCTTATTTGTAAATTGCTGCATCGAATTTAGCAGGAAAAGATACAATTGCCAAATGCTTTAGCCTTGCTTTATAACTAAATTTTATGCAAATCAAAATTATTAGTATTTCCATCATTATTTTAGCCTTTTTTGCTAATCCAATGTTGGCTCAATTAGACAATTCAGCGTTCGAACAAAAAATAAAAAAAGACAGCACTTTAGATGATCCTTTCAGTTTTTCTCTTAGAGTTTTATCATTCAATAAAAATAACGAATATTTCAATAAAATTGTAAAAGGCTATACCTTGTTTGGGACTAGATTTATACCAAGCATAGGATACCAATTACATGAACAAGTTAATATTCAAGCTGGGTTATTTCTTCAAAAAGATTTTGGAAATAATAATCTTACCTACTCCATCCCCTATTTCAGTATAATGTATGATTGGAATAACAGCCAATTAATTTTCGGGAACTATAATGGCTCCATACATCACCGTATGTTAGAACCTCTTGAAGATTTTGAAAGATTAATGGTAGACACTCCAGAAAATGGAATTCAATATTTGTACAATACCGAAAGAATATTTTTCGATACCTGGATCAACTGGGAAAAAATGATCTATCAGGATTCTCCTTTTAAAGAAGAAGTTTCTGGAGGCTTAGTCACCAAATATGATGTTCTAAAACAGAATGGAAATACTGCTAGTCTTCATTATCAATTCAGAGGCTATCATCGTGCTGGCCAAATAGATGCATTGCGTGGACAACCATTGGTTACCAGATTTAATAATGCAGTTGGAGCATCCTACCATAAAAAATATAAATCAGGATTTATTGAAGGACATAAATGGGAAGGCTATTTTTTGCATTATATAGATAACAGTCAAACATTCCGTATACCCTACACCCAAGGCTATGGCTATTATCTAAACGGAACTTTAGAAACTGAAATCGGTGATTTTATGCTAAGTTACTGGCAAGGAGATCATTTTTATTCCTATAAAGGCGGTAGATTATATCAGTCGTATAGTACTGATCCAAATTCTAGATTTTTTGAAGATGAAAGGCAACTATTAATATTAAGAGTAATGAATGAATTTCATATAGGGGAATCTTCCACTCTGCTATTAAGGTTTGAACCCTATTGGGATTTTAAAAATCAAACATTTGAGTTTTCTCATGCTATATATTTCAATATTTTTAAAACTATTCCAATAAAGAATAATAATTGAAATCTGTATTTCGTAAAATATCACTGCTGGCAATCACTATCCTTATCATTTTCTTAATCATAAAATGGGATTTGGTTCGATATGGTTGGCAGCAGGCCAAGGGGCAGTTTTCCATTATGTACAATGCTGAGCCATTGGATGAATACTTGAACAATACTTCCTTTGCTGATTCATTAAAAGCAAAAATTAGATTAGTAAAAGATGTTAAATCATTTGCTAAATCAGAATTAGGCTTTTCATCAGAAGGTCAGTATCAGAAAATGTATGACCAAAAAGGAAAGGAATTGATGTGGGTTGTAACTGCGGCCTATCCCTACAAACTCGAAAATTATGAATGGAAATTCCCCGTTTTAGGAAAAGTAAGCTATAAAGGTTTTTTTATTAAAGAAGAAGCTTTAAAACTAGAGCAAGAACTGAAAAATAAGGGGTTTGATGTCCGATTGAGAACCGCAAGTGCTTGGTCAACTTTAGGCTGGCTCAATGATCCATTATTGAGTAATGTTTTACAATACAGCAATGGCAGATTAGCTGAATTGATTTTTCATGAACTAACACATGATGAAATCTTCATTAAAGACAGTGTAGATTTCAATGAAAATTTAGCCTCTTTTTTCGGACAAGAATTCACTAAGATGTACTTTGAAAAAAAATCTGATAATTTCAGTCAAGATTATGAAGAATATTTAACTCATCTTAAAGATAGATTTGAGCTTAATCAATTAATAAGAAACTATCTGCCTAAATTCGATAGTCTATATCAAGAAATTGAAGGGTATAGTACTACAGAAAAAGAAAATCAAAAGTATTACTTTATAGAAAAGCTAAAAAATGATTTAAGCAATCAACAGTTTAAAACCCCAAAATATATTGAGTTTTCAAAGCGCGAAATCAATATAAATAATGCTTATTTACTTTCATATAAACGATATTCAGGACATCAACAGATACTGCAACAAAAGTTAGAAGAACAGTTTAATGGAGAACCACTAAGAATGTTGGAATTTTATCAAAAGAACTTTAATTCTTTATAATACATGTATCCTTAAGTTTAATTAGATATTAAGAAATTGTTATTACCATTTTAATCGCTTAATTTATAAATATTTTTATCGAATTTAGCCTAAAACAAAATACAAGTAACCATGGGAAACAAGCAAAGCCACAAAGTGCTTGTCGTTGATGATGAGTCAGACATTCTAGAGCTCTTGGAGTATAACCTCACAAAAGAAGGCTATGAGGTGCAAACTGCCCAAGATGGAAAAACGGCAGTTGAAAAAGCTCAAAAATTTCAACCTCAATTAATCCTGCTTGATATCATGATGCCTAACCAAGACGGAGTAGAAACTTGCCGTCAACTTAGAGAAAATCCTGAATCAGCTAATGCATTCATCATTTTCCTAACTGCTCGTTCTGAAGAATATTCTGAGGTTGCAGCATTTGAGAATGGGGCGGACGATTACATTACAAAACCCATAAAACCGCGTGCACTAATGAGCAGAATTAATGCTTATTTTAGGCGAGATGTCAAAAAACAAAAAGATAGGAATAAAATTACTATTGGTGGTTTAACCATTGATAGAACCAGCTATACCGTCTCAGTAGATGGCAAACAAGTATCGTTACCTAAAAAAGAATTTGAATTACTTTATTTCTTGGCTCAAAATCCAAATAAAGTATTCAATAGAGATGATTTATTGCAGAATATTTGGGGTTCAGACGTTTATGTTTTAGCAAGAACTGTGGATGTACATGTGCGTAAAGTCAGAGAAAAAGTTGGAGATGGGTATATCTCCACTGTTAAAGGAGTTGGATACAAATTTGATATGGAATAATAAAAACTATGCTTTTTAATTCCAGAGGGGTTTCCATATTACTAGCACTTTCAATTGCCATTGTCACTACTGCTTTCCTCAGTCTTTTGGAAGGGGTGGGTACTACGGCACTAGTCCTCACCTTTATTTTATCTTCCTCTTCTTCCTATTTATTAATAAGCATTGTTTTAGAATTCCTATTTTTCAAGGAAATCAACAAGCTTTATGAAGTTTTCAATAAACTTGGGGAAAAAGATTATTCATTCGTAAATGATCTTGAAACGCAAAAGTCATTCAA